>DAIMFM010000035.1:4886-8816 GCA_036724585.1 Burkholderiaceae bacterium
GCTCGGTGGGCACGTCCACGGTCTTCACCAGCTCGCCGCTGGCGGCCTTCTCCTCGGGCGTGGCAAACACCATCTGCAGCAGCTTGCTGCCCAGGTTGCGCCGGATCACGGCGCGCTTGCCGGCCTGCAGCATCGGCTTGTGCACGTAGAACTCGTCCGGGTTGACGGCGCCCTGCACCACCGTTTCGCCGAGGCCGTAGGCGCTGGTGACGAAGACCACGTCGCGGAAACCCGATTCGGTATCGAGCGTGAACATCACCCCGGCCGCGCCGCGGTCGCTGCGCACCATCCGCTGGATCCCCGCCGACAGCGCCACCTCGCCATGCGTGAAGCCCTTGTGGACGCGGTACGAGATCGCACGGTCGTTGTACAGGGATGCGAAGACGTGCTTGATGCGGTCGAGGACCGCATCGATGCCGACCACGTTGAGATAGGTTTCCTGCTGGCCCGCGAAGGACGCATCGGGCAGGTCCTCGGCGGTGGCCGACGAGCGCACGGCCACCGAGATGGGGGCGCCCGAGTCACCTTCGAGCTGGCGGTAGTGCTCCCTGATCTCGGCCTCGAGGCCGGCGGGCAGCGGCGCATCGATGATCCACTGGCGGATCGTCGCGCCGCATTCGGCCAGCGCCTTGACGTCCTCGGTGTTCAGCGCCTCGACCTTCTCGGCGATGCGCCGGGTGAGCTGGTTGGCTTCGAGGAACTCCCGGAAGGCGTCGGCGGTCGTGGCGAAGCCGCCCGGCACCCGGACGCCCGTCGCCGCGAGCTGGCTGATCATCTCGCCGAGCGATGCGTTCTTGCCGCCGACGACGTCGACGTCGCCCATGCGAAGCTCGTCGAACGGCACGACGGCCCGCCCCTTGAATCGAGTCATGTGAAAGTCCTGAGATGGAAAGAAATCCGTTGCGCAAAACGCTCCAGGAGGAAGTGGCCGTACCGGGCACTTCCTCCTGCAACGCTCTGCCCCGGGCGCTGTCCGCCGCGCCCGGCCCCAAGGGGGTGGGCGGGACGGCGGCCTGCGCCGGACTGCGCTATTTTAGGGCCTGCGGCCAGGGCCGCACGGCTGGCCGGGAAACGGGCCGTGACCGACCGCGCAACCGACTCGTCCTTCCGGAGTCCCCGATGACCGATGCCAACCCACCGCCGATCGACCTCACCATCTTCTACGTCTCCGACGGCACCGGGATCACCGCCGAGACCTTCGGGCATTCCCTGATGACCCAGTTCGAGGACCTGCGCGTACGGCAGGTCCGCCTGCCCTTCGTCAACTCCCCCGAGAAGGCGATGGAAGCCCGGCGCCGGATCGACGAGCAGTCTCGGATCGACCGCTACCGTCCGATCGTGTTCAGCACCCTCGTGGACATATCGATCAACGAGATCGTGAGGCGCGCCAATTGCCGCTTCCTCGACCTGTTCGCGACCTTCGTCGAGCCGCTCGAACAGGAGTTCGGGGTGAAGTCCACCCACACCGTCGGCCGCTCGCATACCGTCGGCGACACCGGCCAGTACAACCGCCGCATCGATGCGATCAACTATTCGCTCGCCCACGACGACGGGCAGGCCCATACAGACCTCGCCAATGCGGAGGTCATCCTGGTCGGGGTGTCGCGCAGCGGCAAGACGCCGACCAGCCTCTACCTCGCGATGCAGTTCGGGATCAAGGCGGCCAACTATCCCCTCATCCCGGAGGATTTCGAGCGCAAGCGGCTGCCCGATGCGCTCTACCCCCACAAGCGCAAGCTCTTCGGCCTGTCGATCACGCCCGAGAGGCTCGCCGAAGTGCGCCACGAGCGGCGACCGGGCAGCACCTACGCGTCCCTCGGCAATTGCCGGCGGGAGGTCTCGGAAGCCGAAGCGATGATGCGGCGCGAGGGCATCCGCTGGCTGACGACCACCAACAAGTCGATCGAGGAGATCGCCACCACGATCGTCGAGCATCTTCAGCTCCGTCCCTGACGGGCGGCGCTCATGCGCTCCCGCCCGGGGCCGGGCGGGCGCCGGGAAAGCCGCGCTGGCGCCACTGCTCGTACAGGCAGATGGCGGCCGCGACCCCCACGTTGAGCGACTCGACGCCGTCGGTCTGGGCGATCGCGACGCCCGCGTCGGGCGCGTCCCGACGGATCGACGCCGCCACCCCCTCGCCCTCGTTGCCGAAGACCCAGGCCGACGGCGCGGCCAGTTCGGCGCGATCGATGCGCCGGGCGGCATCGGCGGCCGCATAGCGCAGCTCGAGGCGGGAGCGCCGGCGAATCTCCTCCCACTCGAGGTCCTCGTGGATCTCGAGGTGGAAGTGCGCCCCCTGCCCCGCGCGCAGCACCTTCGGCGCCCAGCAGGAAGCGGTGCCGGGCGCGGTGGCGACCCGGCGCACGCCGACGGCGGCGCAGGTGCGCAGGATGCTGCCCACGTTGCCCGGGTCCTGCACCCGGTCGAGGTACACCAGGTCGTCGACGATCGACGCGGGCAAGGCGGGATGCGGCGTATCGATGATCGCGATGGGGCCCGGGCCGTTCTCCACCTGGCTCACCCGCGCGAACAGGCGGCGATCGAGCGCGAGGACCTCCGCCCCCGATTCGCCCGCCAGTCGCGCCACCGGCGCCGGCGCCCCTGCCGGGAGGAAGACCAGGCGGGGCGGGCCGAAGCGGCCGACATAGGCCTCCAGCAGGTGCGCGCCCTCGATCACGCAGGCGCCCTCGCGCCGCCGGTCGCGCGACTTGCCGACGAGTGCGGCGAGCAGCCGGAAGCGCGGGTTGGCCGCCGAGCTGATCGGCGCCATGGAAGCACCGCTCATCCGTCGGTGCCGAGCAGCCGGCGAACCGGGGCGAAGCTGCGCCGGTGGTGCTCGCAGGGCCCCAGGCGGGCGAGGCATTCGAGGTGGATCGCCGTCGGATAGCCCTTGTGCTGGTCGAAGCCGTAGCCCGGATAGGCCGCATGGACCTGCAGCATGTAGGCGTCGCGGGCGGTCTTGGCGAGAATCGATGCGGCCGCGATGGCCGGATCGCTGTCGTCACCCCCGATCACCGTTTCGACGGGCAGCTCCAGCACCGGCGCCTGCTTGCCGTCGACGCGTACGAGGCTCGGGGTGCAGGCCAGGGCGCGCACGGCGCGCTGCATCGCCAGCAGGCTGGCCTGCAGGATGTCCAGCGCGTCGATCTCGAGGGGGCTCGCGGAGGCGATCGCCCAGCCCAGCGCCTGCTCGCGCACCAGCGCCGCCAGCCGGTCGCGCTGGGCGGGGCTCAGGCGCTTCGAGTCCCGCAGGCCCGCGACCGGGCGCGCGGGATCGAGGACCACGGCCGCCGCGTAGACGGGACCGGCAAGGGGCCCGCGGCCGGCTTCATCCACCCCGCAGACGAGTCCTGCGCCGGGCATGGCGGCGATGAGGGTCGTGCTCATGAACCGGGCCCCCGGCGCATCGACAACACCGCTTCGGCAGCGCGCCGGGCACAACCCTGGCGCAACTGCGCCCCCAGCTCCGCGAATCGCCGTCCGATGGCCCGGCGCCCGGGCTCGTCCTCGAGCTGCGCCAGCAGGGCCGCCCCCATGCGGTCCGCACGGGCGGCATCCTGGATGAACTCGGGGACGACCCAGTCGCGGCACAGGATGTTCGGCAGGCCCACCCACGGCAGGTATCCCATGCGGCGCATGATGCGGTAGCTGAGCCACGCGAGGCGATATGCGATCACCATGGGCTTGTGGAACAGGGCCGCCTCGAGCGTCGCGGTGCCGCTCGCCACCAGCACGGTGTCGGCGGCCGCGAGCGCATCATGGGAGCGGCCGCTGATGATCCGCAGGTCGAGGTCCGCGGGCAGGCCGAGTCCCGCCATCGTGGCGCGCATCGACTCGAACAGCGCACCCGAGGCTGCCGGGACGATGAACTGCAGGCCGGGACGGCGGACATGCAGCCAGGCCGCGGTGCGCATGAATTCCGCCGCCATC
>DAIMFM010000035.1:8826-16578 GCA_036724585.1 Burkholderiaceae bacterium
CGGACCTCGGAACCCCGGCTGCCCGGCAGCAGCGCCACCACCTCCCCGTCGGGCGACAGGCCCAGGCTGGCGCGTGCCGCGGCCACCGGCGGCTCCGGCGGAATGACGTCGGCCAGCGGATGCCCGACGTAGGTCGAAGCGATTCCGGCCTTCTCGTAGATCTCCTGCTCGAAGGGAAAGACCAGCAGCATATGGTCGACCGACTCGCGGATGCGGTCGATGCGGCCCGCTCGCCAGGCCCAGATCGACGGTCCGATGAAGTGCACCACCGGCACGCCCGCCGCGCGCATCCGCTTCTCGACGTCGAGGTTGAAGTCGGGGGCATCGACCCCGAGGAAGACTTCCGGCCGCCAGTCGACCAGGCGTCGCTTGAGCTCCTCGCGCATGCGCCGCAGCCGGGGATATTCGCGCAGCACCTCGGCGTAGCCGTTGACCGACAGCGCCTCGATGTCCCACCAGCGCTCGAATCCGGCCGCGGCCATCGAGGGCCCCCCGATGCCGCGGGCATCGAGCCCGCCATCGGCATCGGCCAGCGCGGCCAGCACCCCCGCCGCCAGCACGTCGCCCGACTTCTCCCCGGCCACCGCCCCCAGCGCCAGCCCCGACTGCGCCATTGCTACCTCACGATGCCGCGCGTCACCCCGCCCAGGAACTCGAGCAGCACGGCGAGGTCCGCGGCGGAGTCGCCCGTCGCGGCGCGCTGCTCGGCCGCAAGCTCGGCGCGCGCCTCCTCCAGGCCGAGTCCGCGCTTGTAGAGAGTCTTGTACGCGCGTCGCAGGACCTGGATGCGCTGCCCGTCGAAGCCACGCCGGCGCAACCCCTCGCTGTTGAGGCCATGGGCGTTCGCCGGGGTGCCCGATGCCATCACGTACGGCGGCAGGTCGTGCAGGACGACGGTACCGACGCCGGTCATGGCATGCGCCCCGATCTTGCAGAACTGGTGGACCCCGGTGAAGCCGCCGAGGATCACCCAGTCGCCGAGCACGACATGGCCGGCCAGGTTGGTGGTGTTGGCGAGGATCGTGTGGCTGCCGACGACGCAGTCATGCGCGATGTGGACATAGGCCATGATCCAGTTGTCGTCGCCGACGTCGGTACGGCCCCGGTCCTGGACCGTGCCGCGATTGACGGTAACGTACTCGCGGAAGGTATTGCCGTCGCCGATCACCAGGGTGGTCGGCTCGCCGGCGTACTTCTTGTCCTGCGGCGGCCCGCCGATCGCGCCGAAGGGATGCAGCACGTTGTCGCGACCGATGGTCGTCCCGGCCCCCACGAGGCAGTGAGCGCCGATCGAGGTACCGGCGCCGATGCGCACGTCGCGCTCGATGATCGCGTAGGGCCCGACGCGCACGCTGCTGTCGAGTTCCGCGCCCGGGTCGATGATCGCGCTCGGGTGGATCAGGGGTGCTTCGCTCATTCGCCTTCGGCGCCCCGCGTCGGCTCGACGTCGCGCAGGGTGCACATCAGCTCGGCCTCGGCCGTGGTCTGGCCCTCGACGCTGGCGCGTCCCTGGTACTTCCAGATCGATCGGGAAACGCGGGTGATGGTGACCTCGAGCTGGAGCTGGTCACCCGGCACGACCGGGCGCTTGAACCGGGCGTTGTCGATCCCGACGAAGTAGTACACCGAGCCCGAGTCGGACTTGCGACCCATGGTCTGGAAGGACAGGATGCCCGCCGCCTGCGCGAGCGCCTCGATCTGGAGCACCCCGGGCATCACCGGCAGATAGGGGAAATGCCCGGCGAAGTACGGTTCGTTGATCGTCACGTTCTTGTAGCCGACGATCCGCTTGCCCTTCTCGAGTTCGGTGACCCGATCGATGAGCAGGAACGGATAGCGATGTGGCAGGTGATCCAGGATCCCCCGGATGTCGAGAACGGTCATGTACGGTCCCTGGATTGGAATTCGAGTTGGCGCAGCCGGGCGCGAAGTTCGGGCAGGTGCCGCAGGGTGGCCGCGGCCCGTTCCCACTGGGCGTTGTCCATCAGGGGGAAGCTGCCCGAGTAGAAGCCGGGCTTGCGGATGGAGCGTGTCACCAGCGCCATCGCCGAGACGACCACGTCGTCGCAGATGCTCAGGTGGCCCAGGATGCCCGCCCCGCCACCGATCATGCAGCGCTCGCCGATGATGGCGCTGCCGGCGATGCCGACGCAGCCCGCGATCGCGGTGTCGCGGCCTATCCGCACGTTGTGGGCGACCTGGATCTGGTTGTCGAGCTTGCAGCCGTCACCGATGACGGTGTCGTCCAGCGCGCCGCGGTCGATGGTGCAGTTGGCGCCGATCTCGACGCGGTCGCCGACGAGCGCCCGGCCAAGCTGGGGAATCTTGCGCCAGCCCTCGGGTTCGCGCGCGAAACCGAAGCCGTCCGCGCCGATGACGGTGCCCGGATGGACCAGGCCGTCGGCGCCGATCTCGCAGCCCTCGACAATGACGACGCCCTGGGCCAGCCGGGTTCGTTCGCCTACCCGCGCATCGGCCCCGACGCTGGCGTGGCTCGCCAGCCGCGCCCCTGCGCCGATGCGCGCCCGGGCGCCGACGACCACGTAGGGACCGATCGCGACATCCGGGCCGAGTTCGGCATCGGGGGCGATGACGGCGCTGGGGTGGATGCCGGTCGCATCGGCCGGCCCGGCGAGCTTCTGCTCGAACCACTGCGCGAGCACCGCGAAGGCCCGATAGGCGTCATCGACGATGACCGCCACCGTCGCCGGGGCCAGCAGGTGCCGCAGGGAATCGGGCACCAGCGCCGCGCCGGCCCGCGAGGCGCCAGCCTCGGCCCCGTGCCGGGCGTCGGAGAGGAAGCCGATGTCCGTCGGGCCCGCCGAGGCCAGGCTGGCGAGCCGTTCGATCGGCATGTCGGCGTGGGGACCCTCGATACGACCACCGACCAGGGCCGCCAGTTCGGCGAGCCGGACCGGTTCCGGAAGCGGTCGCATCGCCGGCCCCGTCGGTCTACTTGGCAGCCTCGGCCAGCGCGCGCAGGACCTTGTCGGTGATGTCGACCCGCGGGCTGGCAAAGACCGCTTCCTGGAGGATGAAGTCGTACTTCTCGGCTTCCGCGATGTCCTTGATGGCCCGGTTCGCCTGCTCGACCACCCGCGCGAGTTCCTCGTTGCGGCGCTGGTTGAGGTCTTCGCGGAACTCGCGCTGCTTGCGCTGGAAGTCCTTCTCGAGGTCGGCGTATTCGCGCTGCAGCCGCATCCGGTCGGTATCGCTCATCACCGCCGCGTCGCGGTCGATGCGCTCGCCCATGGACTTGAGCTTGGCCGACATGTCCTGCAGCTCCTTGTCGCGCCCGCTGAACTCGCGCTCGAGCTTCTGCTGGGACTGCTTTGCCGGGGCGGCATCGCGCAGGATGCGCTCGGTATTGACGAATCCGATCCGCAGGCCGGCATCCTGGGCGGCCGCGGTCACCGTTGCCAGGGCAAGGCAGCCTGCGAACACAATCCTCGAAAATTTCATCAGTGCCATCCGTCGGGGTTGTTGGGGCATTCTCGCATATGCGGGCCGGCCGACAGCATGCGCCGCTGGCGCCGCGCACGGCTCGCACGCGGGCCCTGCTGGCGGGTTCCTAGAATCCGGTCCCGATCTGGAACTGGAGTCGTTGCGTCCGGTCGCCCTCCTTCGCATTGAGGGGATAGCCGAGGCTGAACTTCAGCGGGCCGAACGGCGACAGCCACGACAGGCCGACACCCGCCGAATAGCGGAACTCCCCGGCATCGACCTCGCCCTCCGGGAACACGTTGCCGCCATCGACGAAGAAGAAGGACCGGAAGCTGCGGTCGTTGCCCGTGCCGGCCAGGGGCATCTGGAACTCGATGCTGCCGACGATCTTGACCTGTCCGCCCAGGGCCACGTCGTCGACCGGGTCGCGCCCGGGCCCGAGCGAACTGGGGTCGTAGCCCCGGATCGAACCGATGCCGCCGGCGTAGTAGTTCTTGAACGGCGGGAAGTCGTCGTCGCCATAGGCCCGGCCGTAGCCGAGATCGAGGTTGAAGGCGAGGGTGTAGTCCTTGGTGACCGGCGCGAAGTACTGGTGGCCATAGCCCAGCCGGTAGTTGCCCGCGTCGCTGCCGGGCAGGGAGGCCTCGAGGCTGGCGACCTGGTATCGGCCGCGGGTCGGGATCAGCACGCTGTCGCGCGAGTCCCTGCTCCAGTTGAGCAAGGCGACGAGGTTCGTGCTGGACTTGCCGACCGCATTGGAGAAATCGATGTAGCGCTGCGGTGGCGTATCGCCCAGCGTCAGCTGGTTGTTCTCGACGGCGAGGCCGAAGCCGATGCGATCGACCTCGGTATAGGGGACGCCGAAGCGCAGGCCGATGCCGTTGGCGCGCCACTTATAGTCGCCCAGTCGCAGCGAGGAGGCATTGAACAGCCGGGTATAGACATTGAAGGTCCGGCTGATCCCGTCCGGGGTGAAATAGGGATCGGTGTACGACAGCGCGATGGTGCGCGAGATCCTGCTCGTGTTCACGTCGAGCGACAGCGACTTGCCCGTGCCGAGGAAGTTGGACTGGTGGATCGAGCCGGAGATCACGATGTTCTCGGTGCTCGAGAAGCCGAGCCCCAGCAGCAGGTTGCCCGTGGTCTGCTCCGTGACCTTGACCTCCAGGTCGACCTGGTCGGGCGCATCGGGCACCGGCGTCGAGTTGATCTGGACGTCGGTGAAATAGCCGAGCCGGCCGATGCGCTCGCGTGACAGCTTGATGCGGGCCGCGTCGTACCAGGAATCCTCGAACTGGCGCATCTCGCGCCGGATCACGACGTCGCGCGTGCGGTGGTTGCCGCTGATGTTGATCCGCCGGACATAGACGCGCCGGCCCGGGTCGACCATGATCGTGAAGTGGACCGTCTGCTTCTCGCGATCGAGCTGCGGGACGGCGTTGACGTTCGCGAAGGCGTAGCCCAGCTCGCCCAGGCGCCCGGTGATCGCCTCGGTCGAGGCCGACAGCCTTGCGCCCGAGAAGACGTCGCCCGGCTCGAGCTCGACGAGCTCGGCGAACTGCTCCTCGCGTCCCAGCAGCTCGCCGGCCATCTCGAAGCCCGAGACCGTGTACTGCTTGCCTTCCTTGACCGCCACGGTGATGTAGACGTTCTCCCGGTCGGGAGAGATCGACACCTGCGTCGATTCGATCGAGAACTCGAGGTAGCCGCGGTCGAGGTAGTAGGACCGGACCGCCTCGAGGTCACCCGCGAGCTTCTCGCGCGAGTAGCGGTCGGACTTGGTGTACCAGGTCAGCCAGGTCGGGGTGGAAAGCGCCAGCTGGTCGATGAGGGTTTCGTCGGAGAAGACTTCGTTGCCGACGAACCGGATGGAGGTGATCTTCGCCGACTCGCCCTCGTCGACCTGCATCGACAGCCCCACCCGGTTGCGCTCGAGCGGGGTGATGGTCGTGGTCACGCGGACGTTGTACTTGCCACGCGAGAGATACTGCCGCTTGAGCTCCTGCTCCGCCCGCTCGAGGATGCTGCGATCGAAGATCCGCGATTCGGCAAGTCCCTGGTCGCGCAGCACCTGCTCGAGCGTCTCGCGATCGAACTCCTTTGACCCCTCGACCTCGAGCGAGGCGATGGCCGGGCGCTCGGAGAGGAACACGACGAGGACGTCGCCCTCGACCTCGAGGCGCACGTCCTGGAAGAAGCCGGTCTTGAAGAGGGCCGAGACCGCCTCGCTCGCCTTCTCCTCGGTGAGGCGATCGCCGACCTTGACGGGGAGGTAGGTGAACACCGTGCCCGGCTCGGTGCGCTGGATGCCTTCGATCCGGATGTCGCGCACGATGAAGGGCTCGAAAGCGAAGGCCACGCGCATCGCGGTGGCCAGCACGAAGGCGACGATGGCGGCAACGGCTCCGCGCGCAGGCCACCGACGCGTGCGACGGCGCCGCGAAGGGAGTTCGTTGGGCATCAATCAGGAACCGATCAGTCGGGTGATGTCGTTGAACAGGGCCAGCGCCATCATCACCATGATCACGCCCAGTCCTGCCTTCTGCGTCAACTCGATGAAGCGCTCCGACAGAGGCCGGCCGCGTAAACCTTCGAGCGCGTAATATACCAAATGGCCGCCGTCGAGCACGGGGATCGGAAGCAGATTCAGCACGCCCAGGCTGATGCTGATGAGGGCCAGGAAATTGACGTACGCGAACCAGCCGATGCGCGCCGTCTGGCCCGCCAGGTCGGCGATGGTCACCGGTCCGCTGAGGTTGCGCACCGACAGTTCGCCCGTCACCATCTTGCCCAGCATCTTCAGCGAGAAGATCGACATGTCCCAGGTCTGGCGCACGCCGATCGCGAGCGATTCCAGCACGCCATGGGACACCGTTTCCATCGCGATCCGGTCGCGCAACTGGGCGCCGATCCGGCCGATCGTCTCGCCGCTGGAATCCTCCGCCGCCGCGGGTCGCACCGTGAGCCGTCGCGACTGGCCGTCGCGCAGGATCTCGAGCTCCAGCACCTCGCCGGCGCTGGCCTGCACCTTGGCGATGAAGTCGCGTGCCCTCCCGACCGGGGTGCCCTCGATCGCCACCAGCGTGTCGCCCGGCAGCAGGCCCGCGGCCTGCGCGGGGCTGTCCTCCATGACCGCGCCGATGTCGACCTCGCCCGGGGCGAGCCGCACGCCGAGCGCGCTCATGAAATCGCCCTCCGCGGCGCCCGGTGGCAGCCCCGAGGTGTCGAGGACGAGTTCGGCCTCGCCGCTGGGGCGGCGCACCTCGACGACGACTTCGCGTCGTTCGATGACCGGCTCGAGCAGGCGCAGGCGGACGTCGTTCCAGGAGGCGATCCCGGTGCCGTCGACCCGGATGATCCGGTCGCCGGGCGCCAGGCCCGCGCGGGCCGCCGCGGTCTGCGCCGGCGGCGCGTCGACCACCGGCACGGGTTCCTCGACGCCGACCCAGCCTAGCAGCGCATAGAGTGCGATCGCCAGCAGGAAGTTCGCGAGCGGGCCCGCGACGACGATCGCCGAGCGCCGCGGCAGCGACTGGCGGGAGAAGGCGCGTGGCAGCTCGCCTGCCGGAATCGGCTCGTCGCGCTCCTCGCGTTCGTCTAGCATCTTGACATAGCCGCCGAGCGGAATCGCCGAGACGACCCACTCCTCCCGGTCGGCGCCCAGCCGCCAGGTGAACAACGGCCGGCCGAAGCCGATCGAGAAGCGCAGCACCCTGACGCCGCACCAGCGCGCCACCAGGTAGTGCCCGAGTTCGTGGATGAAGATCAGGACCGTCAGGGCGAGCAGGAAGGCGACCAGGGTCTGCAGGAAGCTCATTGGCATGCTCCGTCGACCAGGGCATGGGCGTGGGCCCGCGCGCGGCGATCGATGTCGAGGACCGAGTCGAGGCAGGCGCCGGCCGGCTCGCTGCCGAGCCGCTCGAGCACCCGCTCGTTGAGCCGGCAAATGTCGAGGAATCCGATCCGGCCCGCAAGGAAGGATTCCACAGCGACCTCGTTGGCGGCGTTGAAGACGGCGGGCGCCGCCCCTCCGGCCCGCAGCGCCTCGCGCGCGAGGCGCAGGCAGCCGAACCGGTCGAGGTCGGGGGCCTCGAAGTCGAGGCGGCCGATCTCTGCCAGGCTGAGCATGCCGACCCCGCTCTCGATGCGCTCGGGGTAGGCGAGCGCATGCGCGATCGGCGTACGCATGTCGGGGTTGCCGAGTTGCGCCAGGGTGGAGCCGTCGGCGTATTCGACCATCGAGTGCACGATGCTCTGGGGATGGACGACCACGTCGAGGCCGGCCTCGGGCATGTCGAAAAGATAGTG
>DAIMFM010000036.1:0-16492 GCA_036724585.1 Burkholderiaceae bacterium
GTCGCGGCCCACGATCGCGCCCGAGGCGAGCTCGAGGTCGAAGCCGTTGCCGTTGCGGGTGACGCCGACGACCCTGGACGGCGCGAGCGTCACCGCGGTGACCTGCCCGTCCTCGTTCATTGCCGAGACCTGGAAGTAGTAGGTGCCCGGATCGAGCGCCTCGCCGTCCGCATTGCGGCCATCCCATTCGAAGGGATGCACGCCGGCGTCGAGCGCGCCCAGCGGCATGTCGGCGACCACCGCCCCGGATTCGTCGAACACCTGCATCGAGACCTTCGCGGCGGCGCTCGGCAGCTCGAACGCCGCGGCGAGCGAGGACGGCTCCTCGCCCTCGCCGATCGTCAGCGTGTCGCCTTCGGCCAGCACCTGCCGGTCGATCAGCCCCGCCGCATCGAGCGCTTCCTGGGCGCCGATCCGGTCGACGAGCGCGCCCATCGAGGTGTTGAGCTTCTCGATTCCGCGCACGGTGTTGATCTGCGCCAGCTGGCTGGTCACCTGCGCGTTGTCGAGCGGATTGAGCGGATCCTGGTTGCGCATCTGCGCCACCAGGAGGGTGAGGAACTTGTCCTCGCTGTTCTCGTTGTCGCGCGCGAGCTCGCTCGATCCGCCGGCAGCCTCGCCGGAGCCGCTCGCCCTCGCCTTCCCGGCGGCGCCCGCCGTGTCGCCGGTGCCCCGCGTGCCCGCCGCGGCATCCTTCAGCGCGCGGGCGAAGGTATCGCCGGCATCCGGCCTGGAGCCGGCGGCCGGGACCGAGGTCTTGTTGGCGACGAACCCGGGCACCGGGGCGGCCGAGGGATCGGCGATCGACTTCGGGAAAGTGAACATCATGGCTCCTAGTCGCCCATGCGCAGCGTCTTGAGCATCAGCTGGCGGGCGGTGTTCATGACTTCGACGTTGTTCTGGTACGAGCGCGAGGCCGAGATCATGTTCACCATCTCCTCGACGACGCTCACGTTGCTGTGGGTCACGTAGCCCTCGGCGTCGGCCAGCGGATGGGACGGATCGTGAACCCGCTTGCCGGGCGACTGGTCCTCGATGATGTCCGCCAGCCGCACCCCGCCCGGCTCCTGCCCCCGCGCGATCGCCTGGAACACCGCCTGGCGCGCCTTGTAGGCCTCGCCGTCGGGCCCCGCGACGCTGTCGGCGTTGGCGAGGTTCGAGGCGACCACGTTGAGTCGCTTGCCCTGCGCCGAGAGCGCGCTCGACGCGATATCGAAGATCCGGTCCAGTGCCATGGTTCGCTACCTCCTCATTCGCCCCGGATCGCCGAGACCATGGTCCGGACGTTCGAGTTGATGAATCGCAGGGCCGCCTCGTAGCGCAGGGCGTTGTCGGCGAAGTTCGCCCGCTCGCGGTCCATGTCGACCGTGTTGCCATCGGCCGAGGCCTGTTCGGGCCGGCGGTAGGCCAGCGTCGAGAGCGTCAGCGAGCCGTCCGCGCCGCGATGCGCGATGGGCAGGTGCCCCGGGTTGGTCGACACGACGCGGGCCGGCTGGCCCGCCTGGGGGCCGAGCGCCGCCTTGAGCGCCGCCTGGAAGTCGAAGTCGCGCGCCTGGTAGCCGGGCGTGTCCGCGTTCGCGATGTTCGAGGCGAGCACCTTCTGGCGCTCGGCCCGCAGGGCCAGCGCCTGGGAATGGAACTCGATCATCCCGGTGAATGGGTTCGACATGTCGATCCCCCTAAAGTTCTGCGGTGACGGGCCGATTATGTTGACGAGCCCCGGCTCCGGAAGGCCCGATAAGACGGCCTTTGGCTGCCGTGTTCCGGCCGTCCGCGCGCGGGCTTGCGCCTAGAGTGGCGACATGCACGCATGCCGACCGACATCCATCCAACGTCCGGCACCCGCCGCGCGCAGCGCCGGCTGGCCCCGGGCTTTCGCGGTTCTTGCCGCCGTCCTCGCATTCGCCGGGCTGGCGGCGCCGACCGCCTCGGTGGGCAAGGTTCGCCCGCCCGAGGACCCGGCCCAGGATGCCCAGGCGCGCATCGAGGAGTTCGTCAGGACGCAGTTCGGGCCCGAATACCGGGTGGAGCTGCGCTTCGGGCAGTTGAATCCCAACCTCCGGCTCGATGCCTGCAACCGGATCGAACCCTTCCTCTCGCCCGGCGCCCGGCTCTGGGGCCGGACATCCATCGGGGTGCGTTGCGTCGATGGCGCCAGCTGGTCGGTCGCGGTACCGATGACGGTCGCGGTGTTCGGGCCGGCGCTGGTCGCCAGCCGGCCCATCTCGCCGAATACGCCGCTGTCCGCGGCGGACGTCCATGTCCAGGAGGTCGAGCTCAGCCGCGAGAACCGGCCCGCCCTGACCGATCCGGCGCAACTCGAAGGCCAGATGAGCACGCGGGCCCTGCGTCCCGGCCAGACCCTGCGGGACTACCACCTGCGGGTGATGCCGACCGTGCGCCCGGGCGACCCCGTCCGGCTGCGGATGATCGGCCAGGGCTTCGTCGTGACCTCGGATGGGGCGGCGATGGCCTCGGCGGGCAACGGCCAGGCGGTGCGGGTGCGCACGCCGAGCGGCAAGATCATGATCGGGACGGTCAATGGCAGGACCGTGGACGTGAGGCTATGAGCTCGAAAAGCGGCATGAAACGCCGCCTGATCGCGCGATCGACTAAAGTTCGATCGTTGCAGGCCGATAGCAGGCCCAGGACCCGCATTTCCTCTGAAGGGGGACTGCAATGAAGATCGGAAACCCAATAGACACCATCAAATCCGATGGCGTCAGCCCGGCAGGCGCCGGCCGGCCCGGCGCCTCGTCGTCGCGGCCGGTATCGCCCGTCGAGGCAAGCGATCGCATCGACCTGTCGGAAACCTCACGAAGCCTGGCCGGCGGCGAGACCCGCGTCGGCGAGGAGATCCGCGCCGACAAGGTCAACGAGGTACGCGAGGCGATCGCCCGCGGCGAGTACCGCGTCGACGCCAAGGTGGTCGCCGAGCGGATGATCATGGAAAGCGCCCAGCTGCTCGAGACGCTCTCGAGCGGTGGCAAGGGCGTCGGCGGCAGCGACGCGGCGGGCGGAAAGCCATGACGCCGCACGACCAGAGCGTGCCGCACGACCAGAGCGTGCCGCACGACCAGAGCGCCGAGGCCGCCGGCCTCGCCCTGCTCGAGGCGCTGCAGGCGCAGCGCGCCGGCTTCATGGATGCCGACGGCGAGACGATCCGCCGCTACGCCCAGGACATCGAGGACCGTGTCCTGCGCCTGTTCCAGGACCGGGCCGTACCGCTCCTGTCGCACGAGCTGCTGGCCGGCCTGCGGTCCGCGCTCGAGGAGCACGCCCGCCTGGTGGCGACGGCCAGTGCGCGGGTCGATCGCGGCCTGCAGTCCATGGGCCTCGAACCGGTCGCCATTCCCGGCCGCCGGTCGCGCTTCGGCAGCCAGGGCGACCCCGCCCCGGCCCACGCCTCGACGCGCGTCATCGCCTGATACCTGCCCCCGCATTACCGACAGCAGGACGCCGGGCATGACCCGGCGTCCTGCTTTCCGTCCTAGAACTGGTAGCCCAAGCGCAGGGCGCCCCAGTGGCGACCGTTCACGTAGATGGGCGCCGAGAGATCCTTCATCAGGACGAAGCGCCCGCCGCCCATGTCGCGGCGGTAGGTCTGCAGCAGGAATCGGCGCGTATTGCGCCCGGCCGACAGGCCGGTGCGGTCGTTGAAGATCCGGCGCTGGCGCGAGTTGGCCGCGTTCCAGGCCGGCTCGCCCGCGCGCTGGGGATGGGAGAACTTCGCGTTGTGGGTCGGCAGGTAGCCGTTGCGATCGACCGCCACGCAGAACACCACCTTCGGCGAGAAGCCGAGGAGTCGCTCCTGCACCGAGGGCAGGACCGCGTCGGCCAGTCCGACGAAGCGGGTGGTGAACTGTTGCGGATCGGTGCCCGGCACCGGCACGTACTGCTCGTCGAAGAGGTCCAGGCTGCGGATCCGGCCGCAGGCGAGCGCGTCCTCGAACAGCGCCGCCACTTCGGCCGCGCCCGCGGCCACGGCCTCGATGTAGGGGGTGTCCTCGGTCTGCGCGCCGCTCGCGGCCGCCGTCTCGATGAGGGTTTCGGACATCTTCAGGAACTTCTCGGTGCGCGCGCGCGAGCTGCCCAGCGTGGCGCGGGTCCGCTCGAACATCCTGCCGAGCGAGGTCACCTCGCCCATCACCGCTTCGCAGGTCGCCAGCGCGTCGCGCGAGGCGGCGGCGATCTCGCCGATTCCGGTTTCCGTCCGGGCCAGTGCGCCCTGGAAGGTGGTCGCGTCGGCCGTCGAATCCGAACGGATGTCCTGTGCGAGCGCCGCGATCCGGGTATCGAGTCGGGCCGTTGTGGCCATGATGAGCTTGGACGAGCTCTCCACCTTGGCCGCGAGGTCCTTGACCGCCTCGGCGACCACCGCGAACCCGCGGCCGGCCTCGCCCGCGCGCTTGGCCTCGACCGAGGCATTGAACGCGACGAGCCGGGTCTGCAGCGCGATCTTGGTGATCTCGTTGGCGGCGTCGGACACCTGGCGCAGGGTGTCGACGACATCGGCGACCCCGTCGCCGATCTTGCCGACCGCCGCCCGGGCCTGGCCGACCCGGGCGCTGGCCGCCTCGGTGGCCTTGCCGATCGAGGCATTGGCGCCGACGACCCGGTGCAGGCCATCGGTAACCTCGGCCATCATCCGCGACTGGTCGTCGACGGTGCGCGTGAGATCCTCGAAGGCCCCGTTGAGCTCCGCGGCATCGCGCCCGAGCGCCGCCGCAGCGTGGGCGACCTTCGCGATGTCGGCGCCGACGTCGATCCGCCTGGGCGGGGTCGGCGCGATGTCGCCATTGGCGGCGACCCGCATGTCCGTGCGTCGAGTCTTCCAGAAAGCCTGCTTCATCGGATCCCCCGGGTGTTCAGATCCATTCCTTCAGGTTCGCGCGGATCCGCGCGACCGCCTGGCTGTGCAGCTGCGAAATCCTCGACTCCGTCACGCCGAGGACGGCGCCGATCTCCTTGAGGTTCATGTCCTGCTCGTAGTACATGGACATGACGTACTTCTCCCGCTCGGGCAGGTTCTCGATCGCGGCGACCAGGGCCTCGCGAAAGCGCTGGTCGTGCACTTCCTCGACCGGGTCCGCCGTATCGCCGACTTCGTTGCGATCGAGGTAGGCATCGTCGCCGCTGCGATCGCCGAGGTCGTCGAGGTACAGCAATTGTGAGCCCCGCGCGTCGCCCAGCATCCTGTGATAGGCGGCGATATCCAGCCCGAGTTCAGCGGCTATCTCGGTCTCGCCGGGCGGGCGCATCAGCTTCTGTTCGAGCCGGCGCACGGCCTGCTCGATATCGCGCTGGGCCTTGCGCACCGAACGGGGCATCCAGTCGGCGCCCCGCAGCTCGTCGAGCATCGCCCCACGCACCCGCTGCAATGCGAAGGTTTCGAACTGGGCGCCTCCCGCCGAGTCGTAGCGCGACATCGCATCGAACAGGCCGATCATCCCGGCCTGGATGAGATCGTCGACGTCCACGTTCGGCGGCAGCCGGGCGATCATCTGGTGGGCGACACGCCGCACCATCGTGCCGTACCGTTCGATCGCCTCCTGGCGATCGAGTGTTCCCTGTGCGGTATACATGTTGTCGCGATCTCGCTCTTCAGTGCGTCACCGGCCCCTGCTGCGGCGCAAGCCCGCCGGCCAGGTGCCCGGCCAGGCGATCGAACTCCCTGCTTTCGTCGCCCTCGCGATCGAGCGACTGCACGCTGGTACCCGCCGCCGCCGCCCGCCGGAATGCCCGGCCCGCGCCCAGCGATCACCAGAAGTCGACCCGGGCGCCGAGGACCCTGTCGAGCGCACCGGCGAGATTAGCGGTCGACCGGCCCCATCAGCACGATCCCGAGGCGCTCGACCCGGTACGTGGCCGCGAGCTGCTTGACATGGCGATACAGTTCGGTGATTCCGGCGGGTCCCGCGACGCCCTGGACCAGCAGGTCGATCCCGCCGGCGAGATGCGCCGGGCCGGCGAGCTGGCGCGGATCATCGAACAGGCGCAGCGCGCCCGATTCCTGCGCGCCGGACCGGCCGGCGACTTCGGCGGCGATGCCGTAGGACGCCAGCCCATCGGCGAGGCTGAGCACACCGACCCGGGCGAGCGCCGGCTCGGGCGCAACGAAACAGACGGGCCGGCGCCAGGGCGCCGCGCCGAACAGCTGGCGCAGTCCGCTGGCCTGGTCGATCCGCAGCTCAGGCATGGGCCGTCTCCCGCACGCCCGCGCCATTGCCGATTCCGTCGATGCGCTGCATGAGCATGGTCAGCTCGGTGTCGTCGAGCACGAAGTCGTCGTGCACCCGCGGCTCGAGCGCGGTCGCCACCAGGCTCGTGGCGTCGGCCTCGTGCCAGTCCTCCGGCACCCGCTGCCCATCCGCCACCCCGACGAGCTGCAGGCGATGGCGAACCAGCGCGTCGACCGCGCCGCCCAGGCGCGGCGCCTCGTCGATCTTGGAGAGCACCACGCCCGCGGCCTCGCGGGCGCGATACGCATCGATCACTTCCTCGAGCGCGCCTTCCTGCGCAGTCGCCGCGAGCACCAGCAGCGGGCGCACGCCGTTGCCGGCGAGCATCGCCAGGCTGGCGGCGACGCGCTCGTCGCGCTGGCCGACACCGGCGGTATCGACCAGGACGAGCCGGCGGTCGGCCAGGGCGGCGAGATGCCGGCCGAGTTCGTCGGCATCATGGGCGGCGAGCACGGGCACCCCGATCAGCTGGCCGAAGGCGCGCAGCTGGTCCTGCGCCGCGATCCGGTAGGCGTCCATCGTGACCAGCCCCACGGACTGCACGCCGTGGCGCAGGGCGAAGCGGGCCGCGATCTTCGCGGTCGTCGTGGTCTTGCCGACGCCGGTCGGGCCGACGAGGGCGAAGACGCCGCCATCGGCGAGCGGGCCGCTGGTCCAGGGGCCGCAGCGCAGGTTCCGCGCCAGGGCGGCATGCAGCCACACGAGCGCCTCGTCGTCGTCATAGTCGGCCGGGACGCGGCTCACCAGGAGGCGCGACAGCCGTGCCGAGAAGCCGGCGGCGATCAGGCGCCGCAGCAGCTGCGCCTGCACCGGCGAGCGGCGCACCCCATCGACCCAGGACAGGGCGCTGAACTGCTGGCTGATGTAGCTGCGCATGCGGCGCAGCTCGTCGACCAGGTGCTGGTTGGCCTCGGCCATCGCCTGCTCGCCGTGGCCCTCGGCCCGCAAGGCCGCGAGCGGCTCGGGCGCGGCCTCGCCTTGCCAGGGCCGGGGCGGCATTGCCGCGGCGCTCGCCCCCGCCGGTGCCTCGGCGGGACGCCGCCGCTCCTGCGCATAGCGCTGGAAGGAAACCGTGCTCATCGCCGGCGGGCGGGCATCCCTGCCCGTTCCCGCGCTGCGCGCGGCCGGCGCTTCGGCGCCCGGCACATGGCCGACGGGGACATCGGTCGATTCGTCCTCGTCGCGGCTCCAGTGGTTGTCCGCCGTCGCCAGAATCTCGACGCCGCCGTCGACCCTGCGGTTGCGCAGGATCACTGCGTCCTCGCCCAGGCTCGCCTTGACCCGGGCCAATGCCTCGCGCGCGGTGGCGCCGAAGAATCGCTGCGTTCTCATTGTGCCTCTCCGATGATCCTGCCGATCCGGATGGTGTGGGTTTCAGGAATCTCCGAATGGCCCAGCACCCGCAAGCGGGGCGCGGCCTTCTTCATCAGCCTTGCGATCGCCAGCCGGATCGCGTCGGGAACCAGCAGCGCCCCGGGGATGCCCCGGCCTTCGTGCTCCTCGCAGGCAAGCGCCGCCGAGCGCACCACGAAGTCGGCAACCCCCGGCTCGAGCGCGCCGTTGCCGCCCGGACCGAGGGCCTGCAGCAACAGGTTCTCGAGCGCCGGGTCGATCGCGATGACATCGAGTTCGCGCGCCGGCCCGAAGACCTGCTGCACCAGGGCCGGACCGATCGCGCGCCGCACCTCGGCGGTGAGCTCCGCCGCATCCTGGGTCCGGGCGCCGTGCTCGCCGAGCGACTCGAGGATGCTGCGCAGGTCGCGGACGTGGACCGCCTCGTCGAGCAGGTTCTGCAGCACGCGCTGGAAGATCGCGACCGGCACCAGCTTGGGCACGACTTCCTCGACCAGCTTCGGCGCGTAGGCGCTCGCGTGGTCGAGGAGATGCTGGATCTCGTTGCGCCCCAGCAGGCGCGAGGCATGGAGCTGCATGAGATGATGCAGGTGGGTGGCGATCACCGTGGCCGCATCGACCACGGTGTAGCCGGCGACCTGCGCCTGCTCGCGCGAGCCCGCCTCGATCCAGGTGGCGGGCAGGCCGAAGGCGGGATCGGTGGTGGTCGGGCCGCTGAGCTTGTGCGTCACATGTCCCGGATCGATGGCGAGCAGCATGCCCGGGTAGACCTCCGCCTCGCCGACGACCGCGCCCTTGAGCGTCAGGCGATAGGCGCTCGGGCGCAGCTCCAGGTTGTCGCGGATGTGCACGGCCGGTGGCAGGAAGCCGACCTCCTGCGCGAACTTCTTGCGCACCCCCTTGATCCGGCCGAGCAGTTCCGCGCCGCGGTCCTTGTCGACCAGCGTGATCAGCTTGTAGCCCACTTCGAGGCCGAGCGCGTCGACGGGCGCCACGTCCTCCCAGCTCGCCTCGGCCGGGTCGCGTGCCGGCTCGCTGTCGGCCGGCGCGGGCGCAATGCTGGCCCGGGCCTGGTCGCGCTGGAGACGCCAGGCAAGGTAGGCGCAGCCGCCGGCGAGCAGGAAGAAGGAGAAATGCGGCATGCCGGGCACGCTGCCGAGCAGGGCCACCACGAAGGCGGCGATGCCGAGCGCGCGCGGCGCATTGAACAGCTGCTTGGCGAGCTGTCCGCCGACGTCGTCCTCGTTGCCCACCCGCGAGACGATCATGCCGGCCGCGACCGAGATCACCAGCGCCGGCACCTGCGCCACCAGGGCGTCGCCGATCGCCATCAGGACGTAGTTGTCGGCGGCGTGCGAGATCGACAGGTCGTGTTGCACGACCCCGATCACGAGCCCGCCGACCACGTTGATCGCGAGGATCAGCATGCCGGCGATCGCATCACCGCGCACGAACTTCGATGCGCCGTCCATGGAACCGAAGAAGTCCGCCTCGTGCCCGACCTCGGCCCGGCGGCGCCGCGCCTCTTCCTGGTCGATCACGCCGGCGTTGAGGTCGGCGTCGATGGCCATCTGCTTGCCGGGCATCGCATCGAGCGCGAAGCGTGCCGACACCTCGGCGATACGGCCCGCGCCCTTGGTGACGACGATGAAGTTGATCACCGTCAGGATGGCGAAGACGATGATGCCGACCGCGAAGTTGCCGCCGACGACGAAGTGGGCTATGGCCTCTATGACGTGCCCCGCCGCGTCGGCCCCGGTATGGCCGTGCATCAGCACGGCCCGGGTCGATGCCACGTTGAGCGACAGGCGCAGCAGGGTCGTCACGAGCAGCACCGTCGGGAACACGGCGAAGTCCAGCGGGCGGACCGTATAGGTCGAGACGAGCAGGACGACGATCGCGACCGCGATGTTGAAGGTGAACAGCAGGTCGAGGACGATCGGCTGCAGGGGCAGGATCATCATCGCCAGGATCATCAGGATGATCACCGGCACCGCCAGCGACTGCAGCGGCGGCAACCGCACCTGCACGCCCGCAACGTTGAGCTTCAGTCCGCCGGCGTTGGCCGGCGTCGGCACGAGCGCGCTCATGTCCGGCCCCCGTCAGGTTTCGCGGCCGACTGCGGATCGAGCTCCGCCGGTACCGGCAGGTCGGTCGGCGCCGCCGGTGCCCGCCGGCCCGCGGTGGCCCGCAGCTGGTAGACGTAGGCGAGTACCTGGGCGACGGCGTTGTACAGCGCCGCGGGGATCTCGGCGTCGATCTCGACGTGGGCGTGCAGCGCGCGCGCGAGCGGCGGCGCCTCGAGCAGCGGCACGCCCGCCTCGAGGGCGATCTCGCGGATGCGGGCGGCGACATGGTCGGCGCCCTTGGCGATAACGCGCGGGGCGCCGGCGGCGGCCTCGTCGTACTTGAGCGCCACTGCATAGTGCGTCGGGTTGGTCACCACGACGTCGGCCGTGGGCACCAGGGCCATCATCCGGCCGGTGCTCATCTCGCGCTGGCGCTGGCGCCGCTGCGCCTTGACATGCGGGTCGCCCTCGGTCTCCTTGTGCTCCTTGCGCGCCTGCTCGAAGGTCATCTTGAGGTTGGTGCGATGCCGGAACCACTGCATCGGGACGTCGACCATGGCGACGAAGACGAGCATCAGCAGCAGCCAGCCGGCGCCCTTCAGCACCAGGTCCGGGGCGATGCGCACCGCATGTTCGGGCGCCATGGCGACGAGCGCCGCGAACGTGGCGCCCTCCCACCAGACATAGGCGCCGGCGATGAGCGCCAGGCCGAGCACGAGCAGGGAGAGCCGGATCGAATCGACGAGATGGTCGCGCGAGAAGATGCGCTTCAGCCCGGCGAGCGGGCTGATCTTGTTCCACTTGGGCCCGAGCGTCTTGCCGGTCCAGGCAAAGCCGCCCGGTACGGCGGCGGCGACGATCGCCGCCAAGATGCCGGCCACGCCGATCGGCAGGCAGACCGACAGCGCAAGCCCGCCGAGCTCGCCCAGCCACCCGGCCAGGCCCCCGGACGAGAATGAAAGGCTGCGATCGAAGTGCAGCCCCCGGCGCACCAGGTCGACGCTGTTGCTGCCCAGGTGGCCGGCGAACAGGATCATGGTCAGGCCGGTGAGCCCGAACAGCACCGCGTGGCCGAAGTCCCGCGACCGCGCGACCTGCCCTTCCTCCCGGGCCTCGCGCAGCCGCTTCTCGGACGCTGGTAGCTTCTTGTCCTCTCGTGAAGTTTCCTGGTCGGCCATTCGATTTCGCCTTGATGACGGAATCGATTATTGGTGGCGACCGGAAAACTTAAGCCCCGATCAGGCGGGCGAATTCGGCCATTCTCGAAACTGCAGGCCGCCGGCAACGCCAGCCGGGCCGACCGTCGGCCGCGGCCGCCCTTTCGGGCGCGCCGCGGGCATGCCTAGAAGCCCAGGCTCTCCAGCAGGTCGTCGACCTGCGCCTGGCTGCTGACGACCTCGTCGCCACGGCGATGATCCGATACGACGGGGCCGTTCAGCCAGCTGTCCCGGAGGGTTTCGCGCTTGTCCTTCGGCGTGACCTCGATCAGCAGCTTGACGAGCTCGGTCTCGAGCTTCTGCGCCAGGTCGACCACCTTCGAGATCACCTGGGACGAGAGATCGTGGAAGGACTGGGCCATCAGGATCTCGGTGAGCATGACGTCGGCGCCGGCGCACGATTCATCGACCCGGTCGACGAAGTTCATGAGTTCGCCGCTGGCGACGGCCGCAACCGGGTCGCGGACGAGCCGCTGGCGGATTCGCCCGACGTCGGCGGCCAGGGATGCCTGTTCCGCCTTGGCCCCCTCCACCTGTGCGATGACTTTCTCGGCCGCCTCGCCGCTGATCCGCGCGATGTAGTTGAGGCGGTCGCGGGCATCGGGCAGGCTCGCCACCGCGCCCTCGATGGCACGATCGAGCCCGAGCTGGCGCAGGCCCTCATGGACCGTTCGCGTCAGGATCCCGATCGATCGGTAGACCTCCGCGGGATCGCAGTCGAGGCCGGCTTCCTTCTGTTCGCTCATGGGTTTCCTCAGGCGGCGGTCATCTTGTCGAGGATCTTGGCGAGCTTCTCCTCGAGCGTCGCCTTGGTGAACGGCTTGACGATGTAGCCCGAGGCGCCCGACTGGGCAGCCATGATGATGTCTTCCTTGCGCGCCTCGGCGGTGACCATCAGCACCGGCAGGTGCTTGAGCGCGGCGTCGGCGCGGATGGCCGTGAGCAGCTCGAAGCCGTTCATGTTGGGCATGTTGATGTCCGAGACGACGAAATGGAACTCGCCGTTGCGCAGCATGTTCAACGCAACCTGGCCATCCTCTGCTTCGTCGGCGCTGCCGTGGCCGAGCTCCTTCAGCAGGTTGCGGATGATCCGCCGCATCGTCGAGAAGTCGTCGACGATGAGGAAGCGTAGGTCCTTGCCCATGGGTACTCCTCTACAGTGATCGCGTGCCCGTGCCGCCGGGCGCCGCCTCGTTTCATGGTCCGGCCGAAGCCGGGCCTTCGTTGCTGGCCTGGGACGACGCCGGCGCGGCGTCGTCACCGAAGAGCTCGTCCTCGTCCTCGACCTGCGGTCCTCGCAGGATCCGGTCCGATGCCTCCTGGGTCATCACGACGATCGAGATGCGTCGGTTCATGGGATTGAGGGGATTCTCGGGGTCGAACAGCTGGGTCGACCCGAGCCCCTCGACCCGGATGATCTTCGGCTCGTGCATCCCGCCGGCGATCAGCTCGCGCCGGGACGCATTGGCCCGCTCGGTCGACAGCTCCCAGTTGGTGTAGCCACCGGGGCCATGCGCGTAGAGCGCCGCATCGGTATGGCCGGCAAGGGAGACGCGGTTCTCGACCTCGTTGAGGACCTTGCCGATCGCCCGCAGCAGGTCGCGCATGTAGTACTTCACCTCCGCGCCCCCGGAGTCGAACATGGGGCGCTGGCGGTCGTCGACGATCTGGATCCGCAGGCCGTCGCTCGTCAGGTCCATGCGCAGGTGCTTGCGCATGTCGGCCAGGGTCGGGTCGCTCGCGACCACGGACTCCACCTTCTCGCGCAATGCCATCAGGCGACGCGACTCGATGCGACGGTTCTCGCGCGCCAGCGCATGCGGATTGACGCTGCGGTCCCTGACCGCGGTCTCGCCGCGCTTGACCTGCCCCACGCTGCGGGTCAGGTCGGTGCCGCCGGCGTTGATGATGCTGGAGCTGTCGCCGCTGCCAGAGCCGGCGTTGAGGGCCACGTGCAGGGGCGTGGAGAAGTGGTCGGCGATGCCCTTGAGGTCGCCCTGGGTGGTCGACCCCAGCAGCCACATCAGGAGGAAGAACGCCATCATGGCGGTGACGAAGTCCGCATAGGCGATCTTCCAGGCGCCGTGGGCATGCCCGTGCGCCGGCTTGCGGATCTTCTTGACGATGATCGGCTGGATCTTCTTGTCGGACGCCGCCATGGTGCGCGATCTTCCTCCCGTTTCCCGTTGGCCCGATGCCGCTCAGGCCGCCTTGCGCTGCTTGACGGCGTCCTCGAGCTCGCTGAAGCTCGGCCGCTCCGTGGAGAACAGCACCTTGCGGCCGAACTCCACCGCGATGGCCGGCGCATAGCCCTGCATGCTCGCCAGCAGCGTCGTCTTGACGCAGACCAGCTCCTTGGTCGCCTCCTCGCCCTTCTGCTCGAGCAGCCCGCCCAGCGGGCTGACGAAGCCATAGGACAGCAGGATGCCGAGGAAGGTGCCGACCAGGGCGCCCGCGATCATCTGGCCGAGGACCGCCGGCGGCTGGTTGACCGACGCCATCGTCTTGACCACCCCGAGCACCGCAGCCACGATGCCGAAGGCGGGCAGGCCGTCGCCCACCTTCTGGATGGCGCTCGCCGGGGCATGGAGCTCCTGGTGGTGGGTCTCGATCTCGCTTTCCATCAGGCTCTCGATCTCGTGGGCATTCAGGTTCCCCGAGACCATCATGCGCAGGTAGTCGGTGATGAACTCGACCAGGTGATGGTCGGCCTGGATCTCCGGATAGTTGGCGAACAGGGGACTGTCCTGCGGCTCGTCGACGTCCTGCTCGATCGACATCAGGCCCTCCTTGCGAGCCTTCTGCAGGATGTCGTAGAGAAGTGCCAGCAACGACATGTAGCGCGCCTTGGTATAGCGCGAACCCTTGAAGAGGCTGGGAATGGTCGCGAAGGTCGCCTTCAGCACCTTCTGGTTGTTGCCGACCAGGAAGGCGCCCAGTGCCGCCCCGCCGATGATCAGCATCTCGAACGGCGCCGCGACGACCAGGACCCCGAAATGGCCACCTGCGATTGCATAGCCGCCGAAGACGGCGAGCAGGACGACGATGTAACCGATGATGACGAACATGAGGCCCCGAGCGATCCGGATCTGGCGAGTACCTACCCTATTTCGGCCGGATGTCGTTCGCCTTGAGCGAAGACTGCCGGGCGGTCATCCGCCGCCAATCCCGCCGGAACTGCCGGGCCCGGTGCGAACGGGGCCAATGATTGCCGCGCGACGTCCGGGCCATAAAGCGGAAAAGCGGGGCATCGCCCCGCTTCTCCGTTCGTGTCCGCCCTAGCGTCCGGCGTCGCGCCCTCGCGGGCCGACGATCCCGGACCCGCCCCGGCCCTTGTGGATCGCGCCCCGCCGGCGCGCCTTGCCGGCGCGCGCCGGCGGACGGCACAGGCCGCAGACGAAGTCGCGGTCGAGTTCGTAGGCGTGGTTGATGAAACTGCCCTTGCAGCGGGTGCAGCGCGTGGTGCACAGCATGCCGGCGTCGACGAACTTCACCAGCCGCCAGGCCCGGGTGGACGACAGCATCGGCTCGATCCCGGCCTGCTCGGTCTCGGCCACGTACAGCTTGTAGGCCCGGATGAGCGCCTCGATGTCGTCGATCGGGCTGGTCTTGATCAGGTATTCGTACAGGTTGTAGAAGAGCGACGCATGGATGTTCGGCTGCCACGTCATGAACCAGTCCGTCGAGAACGGGAGCTGGCCCTTGGACGGCGACTTGCCCGTCACTTCCTTGTAGAGCTTGAGCAGGCGCTCGTACGGCAGGTCCGTCTCCGACTGCAGCACCTGCAGCCTCGCGCCGATCCCGATCAGGGAGATCGCGCGCAGCGTCTGGCGATTGTCCTTCAGCAGGCTGCGGGGGGCGCTCATTCGACCGACTCCTCGTAGCGACCGGCCATCAGGATGCTGGCATGCAGGCGCTCGGCCGTCTTCTCCTGGCCCGGCTGGTCGGCGCGGGCATGCTCGGCGAGCAGGCCCCAGACCATCGCGTCGTCGACGCGCAGCCGGCACATCAGTGTGTTGCCGCCGGCCACCTTGAGCATCTGGCTCGGCTTGAGGCTGTCGATGAGATCGGCCACCTCGTCGGTGACACCCAGCCGGAACAGCGCGGTCGGGCGATCGGCCCGGATCAGCTGCTGCGCCAGAATCAAATAGGACAGGTTGATCTCGGTAATTTCGTGGGCCAATCTGGTCTCGACCGACATACTCTTCTCCCCTGGGCGGTGTTGGACACGTGGGACGCAGTGTCGGCCGAGCCTCGTCCTTCTTGAATCCGACGCCTTCCGATTCTCGGCTGGGCCGAACTCCTACGCCTGTAGGAAGTCTTCCTACCCCCGCAGACCCCCTCCTGGGCCGCCGTCCGGCGACCGGATTAAAGCCGGCCCGGGCGCGACCGTTAACCGCTGGCAACGGGACAGTCCCGTCGCCCCGCGGCTCGAGGAGCAGCCTCAAGGGCTCTCGTGAAGCCGGGGCATGGGGCCCGGGCAACGCGGCCGAATGGCCGCAAGGCAAACCACTCAAGGAGTCTGGAATGGCCCAAATCATCAACACCAACCTGATGTCGCTGAACGCCCAGCGCAACCTGTCGCACACCCAAAACACCCTGGCGACTGCGGTTCAGCGCCTGTCCTCGGGCCTGCGCGTCAACAGTGCCAAGGACGACGCCGCCGGCCTGGCGATCGCCGAGCGCATGAACACCCAGGTCCGCGGCATGAACGTCGCGATCCGCAACGCCAACGACGGCATCTCGCTCGCTCAGACAGCGGAAGGCGCTCTCGGCCAGATCACCGAGATGGCCCAGCGCATGCGCGAGCTCGCCGTCCAGTCGCGGAACGCCACGAATACCGCGGCCGACCGCACCAATCTCGATGCCGAGTACCAGGAGCTCGCCTCCGAAATCGCCCGCACGATCGCCAACACTAGCTTCAACGGACAGGCGATTCTGAGCACTGGTGGAACCCAGGAGTACCAGGTGGGCGCCGGGACCACTGCCAACGACCGTATCTCCATCACCACGACAGCCCTCGCTTTTACCGCTGGCGACATCGAGACAACGGCCAACGCGGACACGGCAATGGGCGCGATCGACACCCTGATCACAGCGGCAACTTCCCAGCGCGCGACCTACGGTGCGGCCCAGAACCGCTTCGAGTCGGTGATCTCGAACCTTCAGGTCGCGGTGGAAAGCCAGACAGCGGCTCGCAGCCGGATCATGGACGCCGACTTCGCGGCCGAAACCGCCTCGATGCCCCGCGCCCAGGTTCTCCAGCAGGCCGGCGTCGCGATGCTCTCGCAAGCCAACGCCATGCCCAACGCGGTACTCAGCCTCCTGCGCTGATCCCGCCACGGCATCCGGGCTCCGGCCCGGCGGGCGGTGGGGCTGACGCCCCGCCGGCCTCTCTTTCGTTCTCACGGTCGGGAATCTAGGCGGCGTATCGACGGCGTGTCCGTCGACCGGCGCGAGTTCTCCAGTGGCATCGTGGCGGCATGCATCGAACGGTGCCAAGGAGAATTCCATGACCCAGATCATCAACACCAATCTAATGTCGCTGAATGCCCAGCGCAATCTCGACACCAACAGCAGCTCGCTGGCAACCGCGGTGCAACGCCTATCC
>DAIMFM010000037.1:0-325 GCA_036724585.1 Burkholderiaceae bacterium
CGCGATGCGGCGACCACCGACTGCTGCAGCTGCGCGAACTGCATGGTGAACTGGATGAGCGGCTCCACCACCCGCGCGAGCCAGCCGATGAACGCATAGAGGATGCCGACCTCCACCGTCGAGAGGCGGCCGCCGCACTCGCGCAGGCCGAACGTGCCGACGATGGCCGCGAGCAGGCAGACCGCGAGGAAGTCCAGCGCCGGTCGCAGCAGCCAGGCGTTCGCGCGCAACTCCACCTGGCGCGATGCCAGGTAGTCGGCGTTGAGCGCCTCGTAGCGGGCCGCGAAGCGACCGGTGGCATTGCTCGCCTGCAGCACCGCCATCC
>DAIMFM010000037.1:461-6196 GCA_036724585.1 Burkholderiaceae bacterium
ACCAGGAGCGCCACCACGGCCATGAGGCCGGCATCGCGCCAGGCCATCGCCGCCAGCGAGCCGGCCAGGATCACCAGGCTGTCGAGCATCACGAAGAGCACTTGCACGTAGAGACCCTTGACCGCCTCGGTGTCGTTGGTCACCCGGCTGACCAGGCGCCCGCTCGCGGCATGGTCGAAGAAGCCGATCGGCAGGCGCATGACGTGGCCGAACACCCGCTCGCGCAGGCGCTGGACCGAACGCATCGCCAGGCCGGCGAGCCGGGCGAGCTGGATGTAGCGCAGCACGCTGGCGAGACTGCCCGCGAGCAGGGCGCCGAGCAGCAGCGCCGCGATCGTCAGCGCCTCGGCATGGCGCGGCAGCAGCACGTCGTCGATGAAGATGCGCGCGAGGATCGGCCCGGCCGCCTCGAGCAGCGCGGCGCCGACCAGCCCGGCCACGGCGCCGAGGAGTATCCGCGCATCCGGCCGCGCGGACTCGACGAGCAGCCCCACGGCCGCCCGCATCTCGCGACGCAGCGAGCGCGCAGGCGCCTCGCCTGCGGGCGGCTGCCGCACGGACGTACGCTCTTCGGACGCGGTGCTCATGGTGAACGCCGCTGCATCGGCGCGGCCTCGTCGGGCGCCGGGGCGTGCCGGCCCGGCATGGACGCGGCCTCGTCGTCGAGGCTCGCCTGCAGCTGCTGGTAGCGCCACTGGCTCGCGTACCAGCCGCCGGCGGCGAGCAGGCTCGCATGGCTGCCGCGCTCGGCGATGCGGCCCCGGCGCAGCACGACGATCTCGTCGGCTTCCATCACCGCCGACAGCCGGTGGCTCACGACCACCAGGCTGCGCCCGCGGGTCGCTTCGCGCAGGTGCGCGAGGATGCGCGTCTCGGTTCCGGTATCGACCGCCGAGAGCGCGTCGTCGAGCAGCAGCAGCGACGCGTCGGCAAGCAGCATGCGCGCGATCGCCACGCGCTGGCGCTGTCCGCCCGACAGGGTGACGCCGCGCTCGCCCACCTCCGTCCGGTAGCCGTCGGGCAGGCGGGCAATGTCGGCGTCGAGGTCGGCGAGCCGGGCCGCGGCGGCGATCTCGGCATCGCTCGCCCCGGGCCGCGCCAGCGCGATGTTCTGCGCGATCGTCGCGGAGAACAGGAAGGGCTCCTGCGGCACCCAGCCGATCGCGCCGCGCAGCGCGGCGAGCCGGTACTCCCCGATCGGCACCCCGCCCCACTCGATCCGGCCGCTGCCGGGGTGATCGTGGCGCAGCAGCAGGCGCAGGAGCGTCGACTTGCCGGCGCCGGTCGGGCCGACGATGCCCAGGACGGCCCCGGCGGGCAGCTCGATGTCGATGTCCGCGAGCGCCGGCTCCGACTGGCCGGGGTAGCGAAAGCCGAGGCCGGCGATCCGTACCGCGCCGGCGGGCGCCTCGTCCCGCGTGCCGTCGTCGACCACCTGCTGCGCTTCCTCGAGCAGCGGGCCGAGCCGATCCCAGGCGCTGCGACCGCGCTCGTACAGCGACAGTACCCAGCCGGCGGCGAACATCGGCCAGATCAGCTCGCCGAGGTACATCGAGAACGCGGTCAGGTCGCCGACGCTGATCTCGTCGTGCCAGACGAGCCAGCCGCCCATCGCCAGGGTGAGCGTGGTGGCGGCGGCCAGGCTCAGGCCGACCGCCGGTTCGTAGGCGGCCTCCCAGCGCTGGGCCGCGAGGCTTTCGTCGCGCGCGCGCCCCGCGAGCGCGGCGAAGCGGGCGCCGACCGGCGCTTCGAGGCCGAGCGCGCGGACCGTGCGCACGCCGGCGAGCGACTGCTGCACATGGTCGTTCATGGCGCCGAAGTGGTCGAGCGATGCGCGCGAATGGCGGTGGATGCGGCGCGCGATGAGCCAGAACGCGATCGCCATCGGCGGGAAGGGCAGCAGCGCCACGAGTGCGAGACGGGCGTCGATGGCGAACGACATCATCGCGATCACGAGCACGAGCGTGACCGAGCCGTCGAACCCGGCGAGCATCGCTTCGCCGGCGGCCATCTCGATGGCGTCGATGTCGTTGGTGGCCATCGCCATCAGGTCGCCGGTGCGATGGCGATCGAAGAAGGCCGCGCCGTGGCCGGCCAGCCGGCGATACAGCCGGACCCGCAGGACGACCCCGAGCCGGTAGGCGGCGGCGAACAGGTACAGCCGCCAGCCGACCCGCAGCAGGTAGATCGCCACGCCGGCGGCCACGATGCGCCCGAGCCCGAAGGCGAGGCCGGCGGGGTCGAGCCGTTGCGCGACGAGGGCGTCGACCAGGCGGCCGATCTCGCGCGGTATCCACACCGTGAGCACGGCGATCGACACCAGCATCAGCGCGGCGGCGCCGTAGGCGCGCGCATGCGCGCGGGCATGGTCGAGGATGAGCGCTGCGAGGGACTGGTGGGCTGCGGCGGGCACTTTGGGGGCTGCGACGACAAGCAGGGATTCTACCGGCGGCGTCGCGGACGGGACCGGGCGAGGGTGCGACAATCCTGCCTTGCCGCCCACAACGCAAACAAGGAGACCGTCATGCGTGGCCGCGACGTATTCATGCAAAGCCTCGTCGACCATGGCGTCGAGCACATCTTCGGCAATCCCGGCACCACCGAGAGCCCGCTGCTCGATGCGCTCGCGGCATGGCCGGCGATCGACTACGTCTGCCACCTGCACGAGGGCCTGGCCGTCGGCGCGGCCAGCTACTATGCGCGCGCCCGTACGCGCACCGCGGTCGTCAGCCTGCACGTGGCGCCGGGCCTGGGCAATGGCATCGGCATGATCTACAACGCGCTCAAGTCGCAGGCGCCGATCGTGGTCACCGCCGGCCAGCAGGACAGCCGGATGCAGCGGCGCGAACCCATCCTCGGCCACGACCTGGCCGCCATGGCCGCGCCGGTCACCAAGTGGAGCACCGAAGTCCGGCACGCCGACGAGATGGACGAAGTGCTGCGCCGGGCCTTCCGGATCGCCAACGCGCCTCCCTTCGGGCCGGTGTTCGTCGCGCTGCCGCTCGACGTGATGGAACAGGAGACGGCCAATCCGGCCCTGGCGCCCGGCGCCACCTATCGCGAGATCGCGCCCGAGGCCGCCGGCGTCGCGGCGGCGGTCGCGCTGCTGCTCGAAGCGAAGCGGCCGGTGATCGCCGTCGGCGACGAGCCGGCGCGCACCGGCGCCGTGGCCGACCTCGTGCGGCTGGCCGAGCGCCTGGGCGCCCCGGTCTGGGCCGAAGGGATTCGCGGCCATGTCTCCTTCCCGGCCAGCCATGCGCAGGCACGCGGCGTCCTGCCCTTCGATGCCGCCGCGATCCGCCGCGCCTTCGAGGACGCCGACCTGGTGCTGCTGGTCGGCGGCGACTTCTTCGAGGAGGTCTGGTTCACGCCCGGGCGTCCCTTCCCCGACGGCGCCAAAGTGGTCCAGCTCGAATCGAGCCACCGCAAGCTCGGCTGGAAGCATCCGGCCGACGTCGGCGTGCTGGGCGCGCTCGGGCCCAGCCTGCGGGCGATCGAGGCCGCGCTCGCCGAGGAAGCGGGGTCCGACTGGCAGGCCGCCGCCGAGGCGCGCCGTGCCGCCCTGGTCGAACGCAAGGCCGCGGATGCCGCAAACTATGCGGCCCGCCTCAAGAAGGCCTGGGCGCGCGAGCCGGTGTCGATGGCGCGCGTCATGGCGGAACTGCGCAAGGGCACGCCGGCCGATGCGCTGGTGGTCGAGGAATCGATCACCGCCAGCGTCGACTTCGCCGCCAATTTCCAGATCGACTCGCCGGACCTCTACCTCGGCGCCCGGGGAGGCGGCATCGGGCAAGGCGTCGCGGGCGCCATCGGCGCCGCCATCGCCCGGCCGGACCAGCCCGTGCTGTGCGTCTCCGGCGACGGCTCGGCGATGTACTCGATCCAGTCGCTCTGGACCGCCGCGCACCGCGACCTGCCGATCGTGTTCGCCATCCTCGCCAACCGCGAGTACCGGGTGCTCAAGCACAACCTCGACATCTATCGCGAGCGCTTCGACACCGGCACCACCGCCGGCTATCCCCAGATGGACCTCGGCGGGCCGACCCTCGGCTTCGTCGAGCTGGCCGCCGGCATGGGCGTGCCGGGGGTACGCATCACGAAACCCGATGATGTCGGACCCGCGATCGCGTCGGCCTTCGAGGCCGGCGGCCCGCGCCTGGTGGAGATCGTGATCGAAGGCAAGCGCTGAACGGGCCGGCGCGGCGAGCACGCGACCGGCCCGAACGCTAGTCGGTCGGCGGCGAGGTCGGCGGCACGGATCCGCCCTCGTTGCGCGTCACCATGACCTGGTCGATCTTGTAGCCGTCGACGTCCACTACCTCGAAGCGGTAGCCGCCCCAGTCCACCGCGTCGGTGCGCCGCGGGATCCGGCGCAGCACCAGCATCAGGAAGCCGGCCAGCGTGTCGTACTGGCCGCGCTTGGGCAGCGCGGCGGCGTCGGCGTGGATCGCGCGCACGACGTCGTCGATCGGCGTCAGCCCGTCCATGAGCCAGGAGCCGTCCTCGCGCCGCACGATCTGCTCCTCGTCGCCCGGCCCCATGAGGCTGCCCATCACCGTGCTCATCACATCGTTGAGGGTGATGATCCCGACCACCAGGCTGTACTCGTTGACGATCACCGCGAAGTCCTCGTGCGCCTGGCGGAACTGCTCGAGCACCTCGGACAGCGTCAGCCGGTCCGGCACGATCAGCACCTTGCGCAGGAGGTCGCCGCCCACCTCGTCGCGCAGCGAGATGGATTCGTTCTGCAGCACCCGCTGGAACAGTTCGGGCGCATCGACGTAGCCCACCACCTCGTCGATGTGCCCGTCGCAGACGACATAGGTGGAGTGCGGCCGGGCCGCGATCCGGCTGCGGATCTGCTCGTCGCTTTCGTCCAGCAGCAGGTAGACGATGCGCTCGCGCGTGGTCATCGCGCTTTCGACGGTGCGGGTGTCCAGCTCGAACACGTTCTCGATCACCTGCTGCTCGCGCAAGGGCAGCAGGCCCGCCTGTGCGCTGGCTTCGGCCATCGCGAGGATGTCCGCCGAGGTGACCCGGTTGTCGCGTTCCGTGGGCAGGCGGAAGATCCGGGTGATCAGGTTGGCCAGGCCATCGAAGACCCAGACCGCCGGGCGCAGGAGCCGCATCCACAGGCGCATCGGCCCGACCATCCGCAGCACCAGGGGCTCGGGGCTCACCAGGGCGATCCGCTTGGGCATCAGGTCCGAGAACAGCACGAAGAGCGAGGTCACGGTCACGAACGACGCGACGAAGCCGATCGTCGCCGCCAGGCCGGGGCTCGCCACATGCTCGAGGATCGCCACGAAGTACGGGGTCAGCGCCCCCTCGCCCACGATGCCGCCGAGGATGGCCACCATGTTCTGGCCGATCTGCACCACGGTGAAGTAGTTGCCGGGCTCTTCCTGGATCTCGAGCACGCTCAGGGCACGCGAATCACCGGCGGCGGCGCGCTGCAGCAGTCGCATCCGGCGCGCCGCCGCCATCGAGATTTCCGACAGCGAGAGGAAGGCGCTGGCGAGGATCAGCAGGCCGATCAGCAGGAAGGTGAGGGACGGCTCCATCGGGCAGCTCCCGGTCTGGGCAACGGATCAGGACGAAGTATGGGGGAGCGGCGCCGGCTGGCGCCGCGCCGGCGTGCGTCGCCGCGCGCTCAGGCCCCTTCGCCCGAGACGGTCGCGGACCGGCGCCGGGCGACCCGCATCACCCCTTCCTGCATCACCACCGCCGCGAGC
>DAIMFM010000037.1:6206-10960 GCA_036724585.1 Burkholderiaceae bacterium
AGGTCCCCGCCCCGGCTGAGATGGCAGTTCTTGGCGTCCCACAAGGTTCCCGGGCGCGGTCGATCCGGTGCGGCCGCGTCGCGGTGCCGATCAGCGAGTAGTCGGAGGCGTAGGTGAGCACCGTGCGATGCAGGGCGGGATCGTCGGGCAGGCGCTCGATGGCTCGGAACCAGACCATCGCCACCGGCTCGCCGCCGTCCGGATCGAGATGCGGCGGCGGCTGGACCATGCGGAAGTCGAACGGCCCCTCGGCCATCATGAAGCGTGGCACCTGCACGCCGGGGAAGCGGTCCATGAACTCCTCGTGCCAGGCCTTCATGTCCTTGAGCGTCTCGGGCCGGGGTACCTCCGGCATCGGCGCCTGGTGCGCGAAGCCGGTCTCCTCGCGATGGAAGGAGGCGGCGAGGTTGAGGATCTGCTGGCCGTGCTGCACGGCGATGACGCGCCGGCTGGCGTAGGAGCGGCCGTCGCGGGCGCGATCGACCTCGTAGATGATGGGGGCGGCGGGATCGCCGGGACGCAGGAAGTAGGCGTGCAGCGAATGACCGTCGCCCTCGTCGACCGTCCGGGCGGCGGCCGCCAGGGCCTGGGCGAGCACCTGGCCGCCGAACACCCGGGTGGTCCCGATGTCGACGCTCTGGCCCCGGAACAGGTTGGTGTCCAGCTTCTCGAGGGTGAGGTGGTCGATCAGGTCCTGGACGATGCTGCCCATGGCGCGGCCCTCGCTGTTCAGGCGGGCTTGAACATCGGCACCTTCTGGCCGCCCTCGCTCGCCTTGAACACCACCTGGACCTTGTCGCCGATGCGCACCCGGTCGAGGTCGGTGTCGACGATGTTGGTCAGCATGGTGGTGCCCTCCTCGAGCGTCACGTACGCGATCGCATACGGCACCGGCACGCGGCGCAGGGGCGCCACGCTGTAGATCGTGCCCTTGCCCGAAGCCTGGATCCAGCTGACATCGTCACTGCGACAATGCGGGCAGAACGGGCGCGGATACCAGTGGGTCTTTCCACAGGCGCCGCACTTCGGGACCATCAGCCGGCCCTCGTTGGCGGCCGCCCAGAAATCGGCGTTGTCGGGATAGACCAGCGGCGTGGGCAGGGGTCGGTCCTGTGCCATCAGGGTCATCTTCTTACTCCCGTTCCATGATCAGGGTGGCGCCCGCGTGCCGGTGGCCGAGCAGGCCGCCGGTGCCGTGGGCGAGCGCGATGTCGCAATTGGGGACCTGTACCTTCGGATGCGCCTCGCCGCGCAGCTGGCGCACCGCCTCGATGACCTTGGTGATGCCGCCGCGGTTCATCGGGTGGTTGTTGCACAGGCCGCCGCCGTCGGTGTTGAACGGCAGCTTGCCGACGCCGGAGATCAGGTTGCCGTCCGCGACGAAGGCGCCTCCCTTGCCCTTCTCGCAGAAGCCGAGGTCCTCGAGCTGCATCAGCACCGTGATGGTGAAGCTGTCGTAGATCGAGACGTACTTGATGTCCGCCCGGCTCACGCCGGCCTCCTCGAAGGCGGCCTTGCCCGAAGCGATGCCGGCGGAATACGTGAGGTCGACGTCGCCGCCGTTCTGCCCCTTGATGTGCTCGCCCGCGCCGATGACCTTCACCAGCGGCCGCTTGAGCGAGCGGGCGATCTCGGGCCGGGTCACGACCAGCGCGCCGCCGCCGTCGGACACCACGCAGCAGTCGAGCCGGTGCAGCGGATCGGCGATCAGCGGCGAGCCGACCACGTCCTCGACGGTGACCACGTCGCGCAGCATGGCGTGCTCGTTGTACTGCGCATGGTGCGAAGCCGCCACCTTGATCCAGGCGAGCTGCTCGGCGGTGGTGCCGTACTCGTGCATGTGCCGGGCGGCGCACATTGCATAGCTGTTGATCGTGACCAGCCCATAGGGCGCCTCGAAGGGCGCATCGGGCACGTTGGGCGGGAAGACCCGCGGGGCGGCGCCGCTATGGCCCTCGGAGCGCGGCCGGCCGGCGAGCGTGATCAGCGCCACGCTGCAGCGCCCGGCGGCGATGGCCTCGGCGGCATGCGCGACATGGATCAGGTAGGAAGACCCGCCCGTCTCGGTGGAGTCGACATGGCGAACCTTGAGGTTCATGTAGTCGACCAAGTTGACGCCACCCATGCCGGGCGCATCGCCCGCGCTGAAATAGCCGGCGACATCGTCGAACGTCAGGCCGGCATCGGCGAGCGCGCCGCGGGCGCAGTCGTAGTGCAACTGGGCCACCGTCTTGTCGGGAGCCTTGCGCGTCGGATGCTCGTAGGCGCCGACGATGTAGGCCTTGCCTTTGATCGTCATCTGGGACCGTCTCCAGGTTCGGTTCGGACGCCCGCCGCTCTGGTCGGCGGAAATTTGTGCCCCGCAATATACCGCGAAACGACGGACCGCCTCGGCTTGCGGGGCGGCGCCGGCTGTTTCTAGTCGCGCTGCAGGAAGCGATACATCTCGGTATGGTCGGCGCTGGCCGGCAGCGCCTGCGCGGCGTCCCGCCAGATCCGGAGGACCTCGTCGCCGAGCCGCATCGGCTCGCCGATCGCGCTGCCCAGGTCGATCGCGATGCCGAGATCCTTGGCCATCAGGCGAAGGGCGAAGCCGGAATCGAACCGGCCCGAGAGCATGAAGTTCTTCACCTTCACTTCGGTGGTGTTGTTGCGCCCGGTCGAGCCGTTGAGGACATCGGTCATGACCTCGGGGTCGAGACCGAAGCGTGCGCCCACATGCAGCGCCTCCACGGTGGCGACGAGCCCGGCGGCCGATACATAGTTGTTCAGCGCCTTCATGGCATGGCCGGCGCCCACCGGCCCGACGTGGGTGATGGCGCGGCCCATAGCGGCGAGCAGGGACTTCTGCGCCTCGAACACGGCGGGCTCGCCCCCACACATGATCGCCAGGCTGCCGTCGACCGCGCGCCGGACCCCGCCGGAGACCGGTGCATCGAGGAAGGCGATGCCACGGCCGGCGATCGCCTTGGCCAGCGCCTGCGATCGCAGGGGCTCGGACGAGCTCATGTCGATGATGGTCGAGCCCGGCTCCAGCACGTCCGCCAGGCCACGGGCGCCCTGCACCGCCATGTCGACGATGTCCGAATTCGGGAGCATCAGGATCACGACCGAAGCGCCGGCCAGCCCGTCGAGCCCGGCGGCATCGATCGTGCCGGGGTAGTCGGACACGAACGCGGCGCGCGCCTCGGGCGAGAGGTCGTACACCGCCAGCCGGTGGCCGGCGGCATGCAGCCGCGCCGCCATCGGCCGGCCCATCATGCCGAGCCCGACGAAGCCGATGGTCTGGCTGGAGCTGCTCACTTCCCCAGCTCCTTGAAGGTCTCCTTGGCGACGCGGAAGCCGTCGATCGCCGCCGGCACGCCGCAATAGATCGCCACCTGCAGGAAGACCTCCTTGATCTCGTCCTTGGTCAGGCCGTTGTTGATGGCCCCCCGCACATGCAGCTTGAGCTCGTGCGGGCGGTTCAGCGCGCAGAGCATCGCCAGGTTGAGGAAGCTGCGGGTACGGCGGTCGAGCCCCGGCCGGTTCCAGACGTCGCCCCAGCAGTACTGGGTGACGAGCTCCTGCATGTCCTGGTTGAACTCGTCGGCGTTCTTGATCGCATTGTCGACGTATTCGGGGCCCAGCACTTCGCGACGCGTCTTCAGGCCCTTGTCGAACAGTTCCTTGTTCATTCCGCTCTCCACCATGGTTCCGGGTTCGGCCGGCCGCCGGGCGGCGGCCATCCCGCGATTCTAGTCCCGCCGCCGAAGCCCGGCCGCCGACCCGGAATCAGGCCACCGAGCGTCCCTGCCCCTGCCAGTAGCGGGCACGCAGCGCCTTCTTGTCGAGCTTGCCCAGTCCGGTGACGGGCAGTTCCTCGACGAAGTCGATCGACTTGGGCGCCTGGACCGGCCCCTTGGCCTCGCGCACCAGGGCCATCAGCTCCTCGGCGCTGGCGCTGGCGCCGGCGCGCAGGACCACGCAGGCCTTGACCGCCTCGCCCCATTTCGGGTCGGGGACCCCGATGACCGCCGCCGAGGCGACCGCCGGGTGGGTGGCGAGCACATCCTCGACCTCGCGGGGATAGACATTGAAGCCGCCCGAGATGATCAGGTCCTTGGAACGGTCCACGATGTAGAGATAGCCGTCGGCATCGGCGCGGGCGAGGTCGCCGGTGTAGAGCCAGCCGTTGCGCAGCGCGCGCGCCGTCTCCTCGGGCTTGTTCCAGTAGCCCGCCATCACCAGCGGCCCGCGCACGCAGATCTCGCCCACCTCCCCCTGCGGGACCTCGTTGCCGTCGTCGTCGAGCAGGCGCACCTGGATGTAGCCGATCGGCGCGCCACAGGACGCCAGCCGCTCGGGATGGCCGACCGGATCATGGTCCTGCTGGCGCAGGACCGTCACGGCGTTGGGCGCCTCGGACTGGCCGTAGAGCTGCATGAACACGGGGCCGAAGCGCTTCATGCCCTCCTCGAGCCGGGCCGGCGCCATCGGCGAGGCGCCGTAGATGATCAGCTGCAGGCTGGAATGGTCGGCCGTCTCGATCGCGGGCGAATCGAGCAGCACGTAGATCGTCGTCGGCACGAGGAAGGTGCTGGTGATCCGGTGGCGCTCGACGAGCTCGAAGAAGCGCTGCGCATCGAAGCCCTTGGCCATCACGAAGGTGCCCGAGCGCAGCATGATCGGCAGGATCATGACGCCGGCCGCATGGGTGATCGGCGTCATGGCGAGATGGCGGATCTGTGCCGGCCAGTCCCACTCGGCCAGCT
>DAIMFM010000037.1:10970-15114 GCA_036724585.1 Burkholderiaceae bacterium
GGTGGGTATGGATCACGCCCTTGGGCCGGCCCGTGGTCCCGCCGGTGTAGATCAGCACGCAGATGTCGTCTTCGGTCGCCTCGACCTCGAGCGGCGCGGGCTGGAAGCGCTCGCTTTCGGCGAGGATGTCGTCGCACAGGTCCGAGGGCCCGAAGCCGAGCAGCGCCAGCCCGGGCACGCGGGCGGCGAGCGCCCGGCCCCGCTCGGTGAAGGTGGGGTGGTCGACGAAGAGCGTGGCGACGCCGGAGTCCTCGACCAGGTAGGCATGGTCGTCCTCGGACGCCATGGGATGCATCCAGGTGATGCGCAGGCCCATCAGGTAGGCGGCGGCCGTCACCATGAAGCCTTCGGGCCGGTTCGACGTGATCGCGGCGACGGCATCGCCATGGCGCAGGCCGCGGGCCTTCAGCGCCTGGATGAAGCACGACAGCCGCGCGCCGAACTCGCGGTAGGTGATGCGCTCGTCGTCGAGGATGAAGGCGTCGCGGGCGCCGCCGCGCCGGATCGCGCGCACGACGAGGTCGCCCATGCTGCAACCCTGGTACAGGGGGTTGGGATCGTTCATCTCCTTGTCTCCTCCATGCCTTCGCCGGGCTTCGTCAAAGCACCCGCGACCCTTGCTTGATCATGTTGCGGGCGATCACCAGTTGCTGGATCTGGCTGGTGCCCTCGTAGATGCGGAACAGGCGCACGTCGCGATAGAAGCGCTCGACCACGTACTCCTTGGTGTAGCCTGCGCCGCCGAGGATCTGCAGCGCCCGGTCGGCGACCCGGCCGGCCATCTCGGAGGCGAACAGCTTGGTGGCGGCCGCCTCGGTGGAGATCGCCTCGCCGGCATCGCGGCGCCGCGCCGCGTCCATCACCATGCAGCGCGCCGCATAGAGCTCGGCGCGCGAATCGGCCAGCATGGCCTGCACGAGCTGGAAGTTGGCGATGGGCTGGCCGAACTGCCTGCGTTCGGTGGCGTAGCGCAGCGCCTCGTCGAGGATGCGCTGGGCGGCGCCGACGCAGATCATGCCGATGTGGATGCGGCCCTTGTCGAGCACCTTCATGGCGGTCTTGAAGCCCTGCCCCTCGACGCCGCCGATGATGCGATCGGCCGGCACCCGCACGTCCTCGAAGATGACGTCGCAGGTATGCGCCCCGCGCATCCCCATCTTGGCGTCCTTGCGCCCGAAGCGGATGCCGGGCGAGTCGGCATCGACGATGAAGGCGCTCACGCCGGCCGCGCCCTTCTCGTTGGGGTCGGTGCGCGCCATCAGGGTGAACAGGCCCGCATGGGGCGCATTGGTGATGAAGCGCTTGGTGCCGTTGACCACGTAGTGGTCGCCATCGCGCACGGCGCGCGTGCGCAGCGAGCCGGCGTCCGAACCGGAATCCGGCTCGGTCAGGCAAAACGAGGCGATCTTGCCGCCGGACGCGAGCTGCGGCAGGAACTCGGCCTTCTGCTCGGGCGTGCCGTCGATCACGATGCCCTGCGAGCCGATGCCCACGGTGGTGCCGATCAGCGAGCGGTACGCGGGCGACGCCCAGGACAGCGCAATGATGACGTGCGCCTCCTCCTCGGTGGTCAGGCCCAGCCCGCCGTACTCCTCGGGCACCGACAGGCCGAACAGGCCGAGTTCGCGCATGTCCTGGATGATGTCGGCGGGGATGTCGTCGGTTTCCTCGACGATCTCCTCGGCCGGCAGCAGGCGGTCGCGCACGAAGCGGTCGACGCCGTCGACCAGGGCCCGCAGCTGTTCGGGATCACGAATCATGAAGTTTTCCTGTCGACAAGAGTCGGGTTCGCATTCGGTCGCAGGGCAAGGCGGGGCGCCGCAGACAGTGCGGTTGCACGGCAAGGCGCCCCAACGCCGCCATGAGACCGAATGCGGGCCCGGATCAGGTGCGCTCGAAGACGGCGGCGATACCCTGCCCCCCGCCGATGCACATGGTCTCCAGTCCGTAGCGTCCGCCCCGGCGCTCGAGCTCGTGGAGCAGCGTGGTCATGATCCGCACGCCGGTGGCGCCCACCGGATGGCCGAGCGAGATGCCCGAACCATTGACGTTGAGCTTGTCCTGGTCGTTCCAGTCCCAGCCCTTGAGCACCGCCAGCACCTGGCAGGCGAAGGCCTCGTTCAGCTCGACCAGGTCCATGTCCTTGAAGGACAGTCCGGTGCGCTCGAAGAGCTTCTTCACGGCCGGGACCGGCCCGATCCCCATGATGCCCGGCTCGCAGCCGGCGGCCGCCCAGCCCACGAGATAGCCCATGGGCTGCAGGCCCAGCGCCTGGGCGCGTTCCTCGCTCATGACGAGGCAGGCGGCGGCAGCGTCGTTCTGCTGCGAGGCGTTGCCCGCGGTGACGACGCCGTCCTTCATGATGGGCTTGAGCCTGGCGAGCGATTCGACGGTGGTGTCCGGGCGCACGCCTTCGTCACGCGAGACCAGCACGGGATCGCCCTTGCGCTGCGGTACGCTGACCGGCACCACCTCGGCATCGAAGCGACCGGATTCCCAGGCCGCGGCGGCGCGCTGCTGGCTCTGGGCCGCGAAGGCGTCGGCCTGCTCGCGGGTGATGTTGTATTCCCGGGCGAGGTTCTCGGCCGTCTCGATCATTCCGGAGATGCGGCCGAAGCGCTCGACCGGCTGCGAACGCTCGCGCCCGCGATCGAGCCGGTCGTGCAGCTTGACGGTGCCGGCGCGCTTGCCCCAGCGCATGTCGGTCGTGTAGTACTCGACGTTGCTCATGCTCTCGACGCCGCCGGCGATGACGACGTCGGCCGCGCCGGTCTGGACCATCATCGCCGCGGTGGCGATCGCCTGCAGGCCGCCGCCGCAGCGCCGGTCGAGCGCCATGCCGGCGACATCGATCGGGAAGCCCGCCTGCAGCGCGACCCAGCGGCCCGTGCAGGGCGCCTCGCCGTTCTGGTAGGACTGGGCGAACACCACGTCCTCGATCAGGCCGGGGTCGATGCCGGTGCGCTCGACGACGGCACGCGCCGCGACGGCACCGAGTTCCTCCACCGGCACGGGGCGCAGGCCCCCGCCGAAGGCGCCGACGGGCGTACGCACGGGGGACACGATGGCGGCTCGCTTGAGTTTCATGACACTCTCCTTCGAAATCGGTCGCGGGAGACGGCGGTCCTGCGGGAGCAGGTTGCGGGAGTCCCGGCTGGAAATCGATCGTAGCAGGCCATTGGCTATACTGTGGCCCTTCCAGGATCCGGGCGGCGCCCGGCGCATCGTGATGTCCGGCGATACCTCTACCTCCGCTCCGCTCGCGACCCTGCTCGCGCTCTACCGGACCATGTGCCGGATCCGCGCCTTCGAAGACGCCGCCGAGGTGGCGAGCCAGGGTGGCGTCGCCGCCTTCGGCCAGAAGCAGGACACCAGCGTCGCCGTGCGCGGCCCGCTGCACCTCTCCACCGGGCAGGAGGCCGTGGCCGCCGGCGTGTGCGCGCACCTGCGCCCGAGCGACTACCTGACGTCCACCCATCGCGGGCACGGACACACCATCGCCAAGGGCGCCGAGATCGGGCGCATGTTCCAGGAGCTGTTCGGCAAGGCCACCGGCTATTGCGGCGGACGCGGCGGCTCGATGCACATCGCCGACTTCTCGGTCGGCATGCTGGGCGCCAACGGCGTGGTCGCCGCCGGCATCCCGATCGCGGTCGGCGCCGCCCAGTCGATCCTTATCCGCGGCGCCGATGCGATCGCGGCCAGCTTCTTCGGCGACGGCGCCCTCAATCGCGGCCCGTTCGCCGAGAGCCTGAACTGGGCCGCCGCCTTCGGGCTGCCGCTGCTGTTCGTGTGCGAGGACAACCAGTGGTCGGCGACGACCCGCACCGACGCCATGTCCGCCGGCGGCGGCGCCGCCGAGCGCGCCCGCAGCTATGGCGTGCCGGCGGTGACGGTCGACGGCAACGACGTCGCCGCGGTCCATGCGGCGGCCGGACGCCTCGTCGAGGAGATCCGCGCCGGCAAGGGGCCGCGCCTGCTGCATGCGCGCACCTATCGCTTCAGCGGGCACGTCTCGGTCGACCCGGCCGCCTACCGCGATCCGGACGAGCTCGCCGCGGCGCTCGCGGGCGACCCGCTGGAGCGCGCCCGCCGACTGCTGGCCGATGCCGGCGCCGCGCCCGGGCAGGCCGAGGCGATCATG
>DAIMFM010000037.1:15124-16431 GCA_036724585.1 Burkholderiaceae bacterium
CGTGACGAGAAGCCGCTCGACGAGGCCCGCGAGATCGTCGGGAACGATGACGTCGCGCTTCAGGCTGCGGGCGAACGCATTGCGCTTCGCCGCCAATTCGACGGCGGAACGGCCGAGCGTCACCCAGCCGCCGCGCCCGGGCAGGCCGAGGCGATCATGGCCGAAGCCCGCGCCGAGGTCGATGCCGCACTGGCCTCCGCCGCCGCCGCGCCCTGGCCCGAGGACGCCGCCGCCTTCGAGGAGGTGCAGGACGAGGGGAGCGGGCGATGGACGTGACGACGGGCGCGAGGACAGTGACGAGGATGAGCTATGCGGCGGCCGCCGCCGATGCGCTGGCACGGCGGATGCGCGCCGACCCCGCGGTGGTCGCGCTCGGCGAGGACCTAGGGCGCGGCGGCATCTTCGGCCAGTACAAGGGGCTGCTCGAGGAGTTCGGCGCGCAACGCATCATCGACACGCCCATCTCCGAGGCCACCATCGTCGGCGCCGCCGTCGGCATGGCGCTGACCGGCCTCAGGCCGGTCGTGGAGATGCGGGTGGTGGACTTCGCGCTGTGCGCCATGGACGAGATCGTCAACCAGGCCGCCAAGAACCGCTTCATGTTCGGCGGCCAGGGCCGGGTGCCGGCGGTGATCCGCATGCCGATCGGCATCTGGACCGCCTCGGCGGCGCAGCACTCGCAATCGCTCGAGAGCTGGTTCGCCCACATCCCCGGCCTGGTCGTGATGACACCGGCAACCGCCCAGGACAATCACGCGCTGCTGCGCGCCGCGATCGAATGTGGCGACCCCGTCGCCTACCTGGAGCACAAGGAGCTCTGGGGCCTGGAGGGCGACGTCGACCCGGAAGCCGCGAGCCCCATCGGCCGCGCCCGCATCGTGCGGCCCGGCACGGACCTCACGATCGTGAGCTGGAGCAAGGCGGTGCACGACGCCAGCGCCGCCGCGACCGCGCTGGCCGAAACGGGCATCGAGGCCGAGGTCATCGACCTGCGCACGCTCTGGCCCTGGGACCGCGACACCGTGCTCGACTCGGCCGGGCGCACCGGCCGGGTGCTGGTCGTCCACGAGGCCGTCCAGGTCGCCGGCTTCGGCGCCGAGGTGGCGGCCACCGTGGCCGAGCACTCCGGCGCGAAGGTCGCCCGCCTGGGCGCGCCCCGCAGCCCCGTGGCCTACTCGCCGCCGCTCGAACTCCTGGCGCGCATTGCGCGGCAACAGATCGTCGCCAGCGCGCGCTCACTGCTCGATCGACGCTAGTGTCCTGTCCCAGTAATTCGCCCGCAGAGTCGGGCGAGTTTCTCGAGGATT
>DAIMFM010000038.1:0-4099 GCA_036724585.1 Burkholderiaceae bacterium
CGGGTAGCGGCCCTCGCTGAGGTCGTCGTTGAGCAGCAAGCGTCGCAGGTACTGTGAATGCATCCGGGCCGGCATGCGCGTGGCATCCGCGTTCCATGCCATCAGGTCGAAGACGGGCGTGCGTTCGCCGCGCAGGTATTCGTTGACCATGCGCGACCAGAGCAGGTCGTAGGAGCGCAGCATCTGGAAGGCACCGGCCATCTGGCTGGCACGCAGGTAGCCGGTCTGCTCCATCTGCGCCTCGAGCAGGCTCACCTGGCTTTCGTCGATGAACAGGCCCAGCTCGCCCGGTTCACTGAAGTCGGTCTGTGCCGCGAAGAACGTCGCGCTCGCGAGCCGGTCGTCGCCGTCCCGGGCCATCGCCGCCGCCGCGATCGCGAGCAGCGTGCCGCCGAGGCAGTATCCGGTGGCGTGCACCTTCGCCTTGGGGCAGACGGCGCCGACCGCATCGAGCGCCGCGTGGAAGCCCTCGTCGAGGTAGTGTTCCATGCCGAGGTCGCGCTCGGCCTCGCCCGGGTTCTTCCAGGAGATGCAGAAGACCGTGTGGCCCTGCTCCACCAGGTACTTCACCAGCGAGTTGTGCGGTGACAGGTCGAGGATGTAGTACTTCATGATCCAGGCCGGCACCATGAGTACCGGTTCCGGATGCACGGTCGCCGTCGTCGGCCGGTACTGGATCAGTTCCATCACCCGGTTGCGCAGGATGACCTCGCCGGGCGTGGTCGCGAGTTCCTTGCCGGGGGTGAAGCCCTCCGGCATGGGCGGGCCGGTCCCCGACGCGAGCGCCGCCAGGTCTTCGGCCAGGTGCCGCGCTCCCCGCAGGAGGTTGGCCCCGCCTTCCGCGAACGTCTGTTTCAGGACCACCGGGTTGGTGGCCAGCTGGTTGCCGGGCGAGAACACGTCGAGCCACTGCCGCGCCCAGAAGGCGACCTCCCTCTGGTGATGGGGATCGACCCCGCGGACATCGCGCGTGGCCGCGTCCCACCACGCCTGGTTGAGCAGGAAGGCCTGGTGCCAGACATGGAAGGGCCAGTTCCGCCACTCTGGATCCTTGAAGCGACGGTCCAGCGCCGGCGGCTCGACGAGGCGGCGCGCGTCGCCCGAGGGAGCAAGCAGGCGTTCCTGCAGGTGGTGCATCAGGGCCATGGCCTGGGTGACCGCGAGCTGGGTGAGCTCCAGCTGCTTGCCCGGCGAAACGGCGAGATGCGCCCACCAGTCCTGCCAGGCGAGCAGGCCCGAAACCGGCGACAGCGAACCCGTCATGCGGGCCATCGCGGCGTGGGCGAGCGTGTCGAGTCTTTCCGTGGACGAGGTCGGAGTGGGGTGTGCCATGTCGCGCCCGATGTTCCAGTGCATGAGGCCACTCTACCGCAAGCATGGCCGCGGGTTCTTTCCCGACGCCCAGTAGAATGATCCATCGGCTGCAGATCGGCGGCATTCCTGGAGGGCTGCGATGTCCAGTGGCCAGAACGCGGGCAGGCGCGCGATCCTGCGTGCATGGCTTGCCGCCGGCATGGCGGGCGGGGCCCGCGGCGTTCTCGCGCGCGAACGTCCGGAGGGGCGGCTGCCGGCGCCGCCGTCCTGTGGTGAGGCGGACGCGCCAACCCCGCGCCAGACCGAAGGGCCGTACTACAGCCCGGATCCTCCCGGGAAATCCGATTTCCGGCCCGATGCGCCGGGTGAGCCGATGATGTTGCTCGGCTTCGTGCTGGACCCGGACTGCCGTCCGCTCGCGGGCGCCCGGGTGGACCTGTGGCATGCCGATGCCGATGGCCGCTACGACAACCGGGGTTTTCGCCTGCGCGGCTACCAGTTGACGGACGAAGCCGGTCGCTTCGGCTTCGGGACGATCGTCCCGGGGCTCTATCCGGGACGCACCCGGCATTTCCATGTCAAGGTACGGCGACCCGGCGGCCGGGTCCTGACCACCCAGCTCTACTTCCCGGGCGAACCAGGCAACGCGCGCGACTTCATCTTCGACGAGCGCCTGCTGATGGACGTGCGCGAGCAGCCCGACATGCGGGTCGGGCGCTTCGATTTCGTCGTCGGCTGACGACTTCGCCGGGATTCGACGCGACGCTGTCGGAGGAAGCGAGGATGCGCGGCAGGAACTCCCCGAACTGATGTCTCCGGCTCCCGCCTACTCGCTGCACGAGGTCACCCGCGCCTACGGCGCGCTGCGGGCCGTCGACCGCCTTACCCTGGCCTTCGCGCGCGGCGACACCACCGTGCTGATCGGCAGCAGCGGCTGCGGCAAGTCGACGATCCTGCGCCTGTTGCTCGGGCTGGAATGGCCCGATGCCGGCGAGGTCAGGCGCGACGGCGTCGTCCTGCGCCGCGAGGACATGCTGCGCGAGCGGCGGCGGGTCGGCTACGTGATACAGGAGGGCGGGCTGTTCCCGCACCTGAGCGTGCTGGGCAACCTGGCCCTGTTGCCCGGCTACCTCGGTTGGGACCGGGAGCGCATCCACCGGCGCGCGATCGAGCTGGCCGGGCTCGCCCGTCTTCCTGCCGAGCTGCTGCGGCGCTTCCCCGCCGAACTCTCCGGCGGCCAGCGCCAGCGCGTCGCCCTGATGCGCGCCCTGATGCACGACCCGCCGACGCTCCTGCTCGACGAGCCGCTCGGTGCGCTCGATCCCCAGGTGCGGCACGGACTGCAGGAGGAGCTGCGCGCGATATTCCGCCAGCTCGGCAAGACGGTCGTGATGGTGACGCACGATCTCGCCGAAGCGGCCTTCTTCAGCGATCGCCTGGTGCTGATGCACGCGGGGCGCGTGGTGCAGGAGGGCAGCATCGACGAGTTCCGCAGGGCGCCGGCCGACGAGTTCGTGCGGCGGTTCCTGGCCGCGCAGCGCGCGCTGGCCGGCGCCGGCGCATGACCCGTCGCCTGGCCCTCGCGCTCCTGGCCGTGTGCCTGTTCGCTGCCGGGCCGCCGCCGGCACGCGCGCTCGCGAACGACGCTGGTCCGGTCGTGGTCACGATCGGTTCGAAGGATTTCACCGAGGCGGTGGTGCTCGGCGAGATCGCCCGGCTCGCGGCGATCCGGCACGGCGTGGACGCGACGCATCGCCGCAGTCTCGGTGGCACCCGCATCCTGTGGCGGGCGCTGCTCGAGGGCGAGATCGACGCCTACCCCGAGTACACCGGCACGATCGCGCACGAGCTGCTTCCCGACGTCGCGCCCGCTGCCGGCATCGAGGCGCTGCGCGCGCGGCTGCACGCGCTCGGCATCGGCATGGGCGATCCCCTGGGCTTCGACAACAGCTACGCGATCGGGATGCGCGAGGAGCAGGCGCGCCGCTTGGGCATCGACGGGATCTCGGATCTCGCGCGGCATCCGGGCATCCGGATCGCCGTGTCCAACGAGTTCATGGACCGCGCCGACGGCTGGCCCGGCCTGAAGGCCGCCTATGCGTTGCCGATGGATGCGCGCGGGATGGATCACTCGCTCGCCTATCGGGCGATCGCATCCGGCGCGGTCGACGCGATCGACCTCTACAGCACGGATGCAGAGATCGCCTACCACGACCTGCGCGTACTCGAGGACGATCGCCGCTACTTCCCGAGCTACCACGCGGTGTACCTGTTTCGCCTCGATCTCGCGCAGCGCGCGCCGGACTTCGTGAAGGCGCTGGCCGAGCTGGCCGGCACGATCACGGCGCCCGACATGCGGGCCATGAACAAGGCCGTGAAGATCGATGGCGAGGCCGAATCCCGTGTCGCGGCGCGCTTCCTCGGAATGGAGGCCAACGCCGGGCAACCGGCGGGCGCGCCCGGCCCCGGCATGCTCGACTACACGCTGCAGCACCTCGCGCTGGTGGGCATCTCGCTCTCGCTGGCGATCCTGCTCGCGGTGCCGCTGGGGGTGCTTGCCGCCCGCCATCGCCGGCTGGGCCAGGTCGTCCTCGGCCTGACGGGCATCCTGCAGACGGTCCCGTCGCTCGCCCTGTTCGTGTTCATGATCCCGCTGTTCGGCATCGGGGCGATGCCCGCGATCGCGGCGCTCTTTCTCTACAGCCTGTTGCCGATCGTGCGCAACACGCACGCCGGCCTGGTCGGCATCGAGCCCACCAGCTTCGGCCAGCAGATGGCGCCCCGG
>DAIMFM010000038.1:4109-16207 GCA_036724585.1 Burkholderiaceae bacterium
CCGCCTGCGGCGCGGCGAGTTGCCGCTGGCGCTGCGTTCCATCCTGGCCGGGGTGAAGATCGCGGCGGTCGTCAACGTCGGCACCGCCACGCTCGGCGCCCTGATCGGCGCCGGCGGCTACGGCCAGCCGATACTCACCGGGATCCGGCTCGACGACGTGGGCCTGATCATGCAGGGGGCCGTACCGGCGGCGGCGCTCGCGCTGGCGATGCAGGGCGTGTTCGAACTCGTCGAGCGATTCATCACGCCGCGCGGGCTGCGCCTGCCCGCCGCGTCCTGAGCGACGTCAGGAGGTACGGCGAGCGGGGGCGGGCGCGACCGGTTGCTGCCGGGCCAGCCATGCGCACATCCGCTCGAGGGCGGCGCCACAGGCATCGCAATGGCCGATGGCCCTCAGGTAGCCGTGGATCAGGCCGTCCCCCCGGTCGAGCTCGACCGGGACGCCCGCGCGCCGCAGGGCCTCGGCGTAGGCGATGCCATCGTCGCGCAGGGGATCGTGCTCGGCGACGGCGATGTACGCCGGCGGCAGCCGCGAATGGTCGCTGGCCAGCAGGGGCGCCGCGAGCGGATCCTGCAGGTCGTTGGGGTCGGGACAGTACATCGCGTCGATGCGGGCCATGTCGGCGACGCGGATGATCGGCCCGTCGGGGTTCTCGGCATAGGACGGCCGGTTCCGCACGAAGGCGGTGGGCGGGTAGGCCAGCAGCTGCGACTGGAGGCGACGGGGGCCGCCGCGTGACTTGAGCGCGACCGCCGCGGCGAGGTTGCCGCCGGCGGAATCGCCGCCGACGCCGATGCGGGTCGAGTCGATGCCGAGCGCACTGGCGTTCTCGAAGGCCCATTCGACGACAGCGGCGCACTGCTCGAGCGCCGCCGGGAAGGGATGCTCGGGCGATTTCGCGTAGTCGACGCTGAGGACGGTCTGGCGGTTCCAGGATGCGATCCGGGCGGTGATGTCCCAGTGTGTCTCGGGGCTGCCCTGGATCCAGCCGCCACCGTGCATGTAGACGAGGCCGGGCTGGGATCCGCCGTCGCGGTGGCGGAATACCCGCAGGCGGACCCGGTTGGCGGGCGTATCGACCCAGTGCACCGCGTCGGCATCGACGGCGGTCGGCGTCGGCATGCGCATTTCCCTGCCGATGGCCTCGCCCAGTTCGCGCCGGTCACGGGGGCTGGCATCGGCGGCGGCCCTGGCCCACTTCCGGTTCCAGATGTCGATGAAGGGGAGGAGTCCGGGGTGGATCATCGGCGTCTCCTTGGCGCGCCGCCTGCGCAGGACAATCCCACAGCATAGCAATTCCGCCCGCCGGGCCGCCCGGGCATTCCGCTGCCGGCAGGAGCCTCCGGTGGTGGCAAGGAGGAAAGGGGTCGTGCGCGGCCCTCGCTTTTTGCACTGCAACATGCGACAATGCCGGGCTGTGCTGCCAATGCCCGCATCCTGGTGCGGGCCGCGTCATCGAATTCTGGCCCCACGGGTCCGGTGCGACCGGCCCCGGCTCCGGTTGGCGTCGATGCCCATGCGATCCGCCGACCGTCGCGCGCCTTGCGCGTCCAGATCCGCGCATCACCCGCGCAGGCCCCCGCGATTCCGGCAGGCGGGGCGGCCACGCGCGGACGCGCCCCTTCCGGAACCTTCGATGACCGCTCCCTCCTTCGATTCCTTCGGCCTCGCCGCGCCCCTGGGCCGCGCGCTGGCCCGCCTCGACATCACCACGCCGACGCCGGTCCAGGCCGCGGCGATCCCCCTCCTGATGGCGGGCGCCGACCTCGTCGCAACCGCCCCGACCGGTACCGGCAAGACCGCCGCCTTCATGCTGCCGGCCCTGCACCGGATCGCCAGCGGCGCATCGGCGCCCGGGCGCGGGCCGAGGGTGCTCGTGCTCACGCCGACCCGCGAGCTCGCACAGCAGGTCGAGCGCGCGACCCGCGACTTCGGCCGGATGATGCCGCGCTTCACGAGCGTGTGCATCACGGGCGGCGCGTCCTACCACGTGCAGAACCGCCAGCTCGCGGCGCCGCACGAAGTGCTGGTGGCGACGCCGGGTCGCTTCATCGACCAGTTGCGCGCCGGGCGGATCGAGCTGTCGCGCGTCGACACCCTGGTACTCGACGAGGCGGACCGCATGCTCGACATGGGCTTCTCGGACGACGTCCTGGAGATCGCCCTGGCCGTGCCGCCCGCGCGCCAGACGGTCTGCTTCACCGCGACGCTTTCGCGCGGTGTACGCCAGCTCGCCTCGCAGCTGCTGCGCGATCCGCAATGGCTGGCGATCGAGCGCGCCGGCGTGGAGGATGCCGCGATCGAGGACCACATCATTTACGTGGACGACGCGGGTCACCGCGCCCGCCTGCTGCAGGCCTGCCTGCGCGACACCGGCCTGGGGCAGGCGATCGTCTTCACGTCGACCAGGCGCCACGCCGACGAACTCGCCCATGCCCTGCACCGCGACGGTTTCGCGACCGAGTCGCTGCATGGCGACCTCAGCCAGCGCGACCGCAGCCGGGCGCTCGGCAGGCTGCGCCGGGGCGAATGCAAGGTCCTCGTGGCCACCGACGTGGCGGCGCGCGGGATCGACGTCGCCAGCATCACGCACGTCATCAACTTCCAGTTGCCCAAGTTCGCCGAGGACTATGTGCACCGGATCGGCCGCACCGGTCGCGCCGGCGCGACCGGCCAGGCCCTGTCCTTCGTGGGCCGCGAGGACGTGACCGCGCTGCGCCGGATCGAGCATTTCATCGGGCGCCACGTGCAGGTCAGCGAGATCGAGGGCCATGAGGCGAGCTTCCGGCCGTCGGCGCGCGACAAGCGGCCCGCCGGTGCCAGGCGCAAGCCATGGAAGGGCAACGGTCGCCCCGCCGCGGGCGCCGCGCCCGGGCGCCGGCGCCGCTTCGGCGGGGGCAAGGCCGGCAGCACGGGGAACGGGGGCAGGGCGCGCCTCGCGTCGTAGCATCCGGCCGGGGTACGCGTAAAAGGAGTAGATTGGGTCCTTCGCGAACGCACCGGAGGGACCGATGAAGCTGGCCGAACTGCTCGGGATCGAACTGCCCATCGTGCAGGCGCCGATGGCCGGCGTGCAGGCAAGCCGGCTCGCGATCGCCGTCAGCGCCGCGGGCGGGCTCGGCTCGCTGCCCTGCGCCATGCTTTCGGCTGCCGCGATCGGCGACGAGATCCGCGCCATCCGCGCGGCGACCGACAAGCCGTTCAACCTCAACTTCTTCTGCCACGCGGTGCCGGCCGTCGATGCCGGGCGCGACGCCCGCTGGCGTGAATCGCTCGCGGCGGTCCACGCCGAGTTCGGCATCGATCCCGCGACCATCGGCGCCGGCGCGGGCCGCAATCCCTTCGATGCCGAGGGCGCGGGGATCGTCGAGTCGCTGCGACCGCCCGTGGTGAGCTTCCATTTCGGCCTGCCCGAACCCGCGCTGCTCGGGCGGGTCAAGGCAAGCGGCGCGATCGTGATGGCCTCCGCGACGACGGTGGCCGAGGCGCGCTGGCTCGAAGCGCGGGGAGCCGACGTCATCATCGCCCAGGGACTCGAGGCAGGGGGCCATCGCGGCCATTTCCTGTCGATGGAGATCACCGAGCAGCTGGGCCTGTTCGCGCTGGTGCCGCAGGTGGTGGCGGCCGTGAAGCTGCCGGTGATCGCGGCCGGAGGGGTCGCCGACGCCGCGGGCGTGCGGGCGGCCCTGGCGCTGGGCGCGAGCGGGGTGCAGGTCGGCACGGCCTTCCTGCGCACCCCCGAAGCCGACACCAGCAGCCTGCACCGGGCCGCGCTCGCAAGCGAGGACGCGCGCCACACGGCGCTCACCAACCTGTTCACCGGCCGGCCGGCGCGGGGCATCGTGAATCGCTTCCTGCGCGAGCACGGGCCCATGAGCGAACTCGCGCCGGCGTTCCCCCTGGCGAGCGCGGCATCGGCGCCGCTGCGGGCCGCGGCCGAGAAGCAGGGCAGCGCGGACTTCTCGGCGCTCTGGTCGGGGCAGAACGCGAGCGGCGCCCGTGCCGTTCCGGCCGCGGAGATCGTTCGGGAGCTCGCCGCCGGACTGGCGCGCTGAAGCTCCCCGGGGGCATGCCGGGCCCCCGACCCGGACAATGCCGGGCCGCGCCCGGGCGCGCGCCTTGCGGCGCCTTCCTTCTCCCGACGCTTCCCAGGAGAAGGACATGTCCCATGAAACCGACGCCCGCCGCATCGCGGCGGCACTGGAGTGCGCCGCGGCCTGCCATCGCTGTGCGGCATCGTGCCTGCGGGAGAAGGATGTCGCCGCCATGGCGCGCTGCATCGCGCTCGACCTCGATTGCGCCGGCATCTGCGAACTCGCGGCCGCCATGATGGCGCGCGAGAGCGAGCACGCGGCGGCGATCCGCAGGCTTTGCGCCGAGATATGCGACGCGTGCGCGCAGGAATGCGCGCGCCACGACGCCGCCCATTGCCAGGAGTGCGCGAAGGCGTGTCGCGCCTGTGCCGAGGCCTGCCGGGAGGCCTGACGGCGCACCTCACGGCGCGTGTGCGCGTCAGGCGGCATGGGTATCATGACGAGGCACGGCCCGGCCGCGTTCGTCGACGGGCCGGTCAACTTCGATTGCGCTGGAGACCTCCATGGCGAAGCCTGCGCCCCGCATCGCACCGGTCGACGCAGGTGATGACGACTGGCTGGTGCTGCGCGAGATGCTGTGGCCCGAATCGAGCCGCGAGGAGCACGCCGCGGAAATGGCCCGGGTGGCGGAGGACCCCTTCCGCTTCGGCCAGTTCGTCGCGCGCGACGTCGCCGGCGCCCGTCTCGGCTTTGCCGAGGTATCGCTGCGGACCGACTACGTCAACGGCACCGAGTCATCGCCGGTGGCATTCATCGAAGGCCTATTCGTGCTGCCGCATGCCCGTCGCCAGGGCGTCGCCGGTGCCCTGATGGCCGAGATCGTCGCGTGGGCGCGGGCGCGCGGCTGCAAGGAACTCGCGTCGGACGCCCTCCTCGAGAACACCGGCAGCCACGCGATGCACGCCGCGCTCGGGTTCGCCGAGACCGAAAGGGTGGTCTACTTCCGCCGAGTGCTCGACTGAATGCGCCGCTGCCCGACCCGTCGCGCCTACTGCGAGCGTCGTCCCGCCTCGATCGGGACGACCTCGACGACCGTGTCGCCGCGCACCAGGACCAGCCGGTCGTAGCGGTCGACCGTGGGATCGCAATGCGGCGGGATGAATTCGATGCGCTCGGCGAGCTCGGGCGGCGCCGCATCCGCCGGCCGGGCCAGGCCGCCGTGTTCGTCGCCATACCAGAAGTAGTCGCAGCCCGCGTAACGGGCATCCGCAGGGCGGGGCAGCGGGCCGTCGGTCGCGAAGGCCTTCAGGCCGGCGTCGACCGTGACATGCGACAGCGAGTTGGTGCTGATGACGCGCGCCTGCACGAACAGGCTCTGCTCGTATTCACCGTCGGCGTCGCCGTCGAGCGCATCGCGATACTGTGAATCCATGAAGACATAGGAGCCGGGCTGTACTTCGGTGAGGACCCCGAGGTCGGCGTCGGTCGCGAAGCTTCCGGTGCCGCCGCCGGTCACCCAGTCGATCGGATGCCCCGCATCGCGCAGCGCGTCGACGACGCCGGCCAGGCGGTCCATGCCCGCGGCGATCGCCCCGTGGCGCTTCGCCAGCCCGGCGATGTGCTGCCAATGGCCGCCGTAGCCCTGGACGCCCGCGAGGCGCAGGGAGCCGGTCTCGCCGATGGCGTCGGCGAGCGCGAGTGCATCGGCCGGCAAGGCGACCCCGGTGCGGGCGAGCCCGACGTCCACGTCGACCAGGACCGCAAGCGGCGTCGCGGTATCGCCGCAGGCGCGGGCGAGTGCCCGGGCCTGCTGCGGATGGTCGAGGACCACCGCCAGCCCGGGCTGCGCGCGGGCGAGATCGGCGACCCGCCGCGCCTGGTCGTCCCCCACGATGGGCGAGGTGAGCAGGATCGGCCCGATGCCGGCCGCGGCGAGCGCCTCGGCCTCGCCGATCTTGGCGCAGCAGACGCCGACGGCGCCGGCCGCCAGTTGCCGTCGCGCGATCGCCGCGCACTTGTGGCTCTTGGCGTGGGGCCTGAGCGCGAGCCCGGCCTCGCTGGCCCGGGCCGCCATGCGGGCGATGTTCGCCTCGAGCCGGTCGAGGTCCGCGAGCAGCACGGGCGTGGGCAGTCGATGGCGCGAGCCGGGCTGGCCCACCAGCGAATCGAGCAGCGCATCGACCGGATGGCGAGGGTGGCGGGAGGCGGCGGGTGATTTCGGCTTGTCCACGCCCGTATCCTGCCATGGGCGCCTCGCCGCGTGTCGCGGCCGGGTTAAGCTCGTGCGGTGCTTCCCCGGAACCGACGCCCATGACGACCGCATCCCCCGGCGCGCTGGCCTGCCAGAAGGCGCTCTTTTCGCTCGATCCCGAGGAATGCTGGCTCGATTCGGCCTACATGGGGCCCCTGCCCGATCCGGTGCGCGACGCCGGCATCGCGGCGATCGAGAGGCGCTCGTTTCCGGTCGGCATCGGCCCGGCCGACTTCTTCGAGCCCGCCGAACGCGTCAGGGGCATGTTGGCTCGACTGGTCGGCGCCGATGCCGAGCGCATCGCCTTCGTCACCACCGCCGCCAGCGGCTTCGCCCTGATCGCCCACAACCTGCATCCGGAACCCGGCGCCAACGTGGTGCTGCTGGGCGACCAGTTCCCGAGCAATGTCTATCCCTGGCGACGCTGGCGCGCGCTCGGGGTGGAACTGCGTATCGTCGCCGCTCCCGATGCGCCGCTGCGCCCCGCGGGCGCCGAACCGGGTCGCGCCGCCCGCTGGAACGACGCCGTGGTGGCCGCGATCGACGCGCGCACGATGCTGGTCTCGATCGAGCAGGCGCACTGGACCGACGGCACCCTGTTCGACCTGCCCCGGATCGGGGCGCGCTGCCGGGAAGTGGGGGCGGTCTTTGCCGTCGATGCGACCCAGACGGCCGGCGCGATGCCGATCGACGTCGACGCCGTCGGCATCGATGCCCTGGTCGTCCACAGCTACAAAAGCATGCTGTCGTCCTACGGACTCGGTTTCGTCGTCCTGTCGGAGCGATTCGCCGAGGGCAGGCCGGTGGAGGAAGGCTGGCTGGTGCGCGCCGGCAGCGAGGATTTCGCCGGGCTCGTCGATTACCAGGACCGCTATGCCGCGGGCATGCGCCGCTACGACACCAGCCTCCGCAGCAACGGGATGCTGGTCGACATGCTGGGGGCCGCCTGCGAACTGCTGCTCGACTGGCAGCCGGGGCGGATCCGCGCCTACCTGCTGGACATCGAAGCCGCCTTCGCCGAAAGGCTCGCGGCGAGCGGCTTCGAGATCGCGGCCCCGCCCGATCGCGCCGCGAATATCTTCGGGGTACGGCTGCCCCCCGGGCTCGCGCCCGGCCCGGTGCGCGAGGCCCTCGCGGCGCGTCGGATCCGCGTGTCGGTACGTGGCCCGGCCGTGCGCGTCGCCCCGCATGTCTTCAACGACGAAGCCGACCTCGCCCGCCTGGCGGCCGCACTCGAGGCACTCGCCTGAGCGGGCGCGCTATCCTTCACATGGGCCCGCGCGGTCGCGGGCGCATGACAACCGAACCTGGAACAAGCAACCTGGAGACAGTCCATGAACGATCGAGTCCGGATCGATATCGCCGATGGCGTGGCCGATGTGCGCATGGTGCGCGCCGACAAGATGAACGCCATCGACGACCCGATGTTCGATGCGCTCGTCGAGGCGGGCCGCTCCGTGGCGGGCAACCCCGACGTCCGCTGCGTCGTGCTCTCGGGCGAGGGGCGAGCCTTCTGCGCCGGCATCGACCTCGGTCGCCTGGCGCGGCGGGCCGATGGCAAGCCCGCCGATCCGCCGCTCGACCGGCTGGCCGAGCGAACGCATGGCGTGGCCAACAAGCCGCAGTACGCGGCCTGGGTCTGGCACGAGATGCCGGTACCGGTCATCGCCGCGGTGCACGGCGTCGCCTTCGGCGGCGGCTTCCAGATCATGCTGGGCGCGGACATGCGCTACATCCATCCGGAGACGAAGCTCTCCATCATGGAGATCCGCTGGGGCCTGGTTCCCGACATGGCCGGTACGGTGCTGATGCGTCCGCTGGCTCGCGAGGACATCATCCGCGAGCTGACCTACACCGGGCGCATCTTCTCCGGTGAAGAGGCGCAGCAGTACGGCTTCGCCACCCGGACCTGCGCGGATCCCTACGAGGCCGCGCACGCGACGGCGCGCGAGATCGCCGGCCACAGCCCCCACGCGATCGAGTCGGCCAAGCGCATCTGGAACGCCGAATGCGCCAGCGCGCGCGACGCCCTGATCCTCGAATCGGTCGAGCAGATGAAACTGCTCGGTTCGCCGAACCAGCGGGAAACGCTGGCCGCGCACCAGGAGAAGCGCGCACCGGTGTTCCAGCCGGCACGCTCGCGCTAGCGTCGCCGCCTCGGCCGCCTGCGCCCGGCGGAGAGGACATCCGCGCGGGCGGCGCGGCTTCGCGCCGCCCGCGGGCCTGCAAATTGCTATCGCGCCTTGGTGCGCCGGAGTGCGATCGACCGGCGCCGTCTTTCGGTAAGTCCCTAGTGGGCTCGCCGCCCCGTTTGGCGACATGCCGCGTTCCAAGGAGCAAAATTGCAGGGTGTGACCGCACATGAGCGAACTTCCGTGCGAAGCCGTAGCGCACTGCATACGCTGGTGCTGGATTCACTGGCCGACCAGGTCGCGATCATCGACGCAGCGGGCAGGATCGTCGACCTCAACACGGCCTGGCTGCGTTGTGCGCGCCTGGGCGGCATTCCGGCGCACTTCACGCGCATCGGCAGTCCCTATCTCGAACTCCTCCTCGCCTCCGGCGCGCCGGGCGAACCCCATGTCGCCGATGCTGCCCGCGGCATGCTCGCGATGCTGGCCGGCCACCGGCGGGATTTCCGCATCGAGTACCCGGTGGGAAGCCCGGGCTCGCGGCGCTGGGTCCTCATGCGCGCAAGCCGGCTCGAGCCGTCGGCCGCTCCCCTGTTCGTCGTGTCGCATTTCGACATTACCGAGAGGCGCCGCGCCGAGGACGAGGCCTGGCAACTCGCGAACCACGATCCCCTGACCGGCCTGGCCAACCGGCGTCGTTTCGATGAAGCGCTGGCGACCGAGACGCGCCGGAGCATGCGTCGTGGCACGCCGACAAGCCTGCTCGAAGTCGATGTCGATTTCTTCAAGGAATACAACGATAGCTACGGGCATGTCGCCGGTGACCGCTGCCTGGTGCGCATCGCGCGAGTGCTGTCGCGCCATGCCAGGCGCCCCGGGGACCTCGCGGCGCGCCTCGGTGGCGACGAGTTCGCGCTGGTCCTGGCCGAAACCGGTTACGAGGCCGCCGGCCGGATCGCCCGGGAACTGCGGCATGCAGTCGAGGAACTCGACATGTGCTTCGGCCCGGCGGGCACCCCGATCACCGTGAGCATCGGGGTGGTGACCTGCAGCGCGCCTTCGAAGGAAGCTCCCCGTGTCCTGCTCGATGCCGCCGACCGCGCGCTGTACCGGGCCAAGAACGAAGGGCGCAACCGGACGGTGCAGGCCCGGATCGAGGGCGAGGCGCCACGCCGACCCGCGGGGCGGCGCCAGGTGAAGGCCGCCGTCGTCCCCTGAGCGCTTCGCGTATGCTCGATGTCATGACCATTGCACGAGGTGATCCCCAGACGAGCGTCGGCCGCGCTTCGCCGCGCGCCGGCCGTCGCCGTTTCGCATCCGCCTGCGCGCTCGCCTGGATGCTGGGCGCGCCCGCGCCCCGCGCGGTGCTCGCCGCGAACACCGTCCTCGATCCCGACGGGGCGCGCCTCGCGCGGGCGATCGACGGACTGCACCGCCTGCCCGAGGCGCGGGCGCGTGACGAGGCGCGCCATCCCTTCGAGACGCTGCGCTTCTTCGGCATCGAGCCCGACATGGCCGTGGTCGAGATCGCGCCCGGCGCAGGCTGGTACACCGACATCCTGGCGCCCTACCTGCGCGCGCAGGGCAGGCTCTATGCGGCCCATTACGCGCGCACCGGCGGCACGGCATACCAGCGCGGCTCTCGCCAGCGCTTCGACGAGAAGCTCGCGTCCGACCCTGCGCTCTACGGCCGCGTCGTGGTCGGCGAGCAACCGGGACCGGACCACGGCCTGCGAGGGATCGCACCGCCCGGCGGGGCGGACATGGTCCTCACGTTCCGCAACCTGCACAACTGGATGAAGGCGGGGCACCTCGACCGCAGCCTGCGCGCCTTCCACGACGTGCTCCGGCCGGGTGGCGTGCTCGGCATCACGGAGCATCGCGCCGCTCCGGGCACTACGGTGGGGCGGATGATCGAAAGCGGCTACGTCACCGAGGCGTTCGTCATCGAGCGTGCGCGCGCCGCGGGTTTCGAACTCGAGGCGCGCAGCGAGGTCAATGCCAATCCGCGGGACACGAGGGACCACCCCCACGGCGTCTGGTCGCTGCCGCCCAGCCTGCGTGGCAGGGAAGTCGATCGTGAACGCTTTCTCGCGATCGGGGAGTCCGACCGCATGACCCTCAGGTTCCGGAGACCCTGAACCCCGGCGCCGTCGTGGTCTACGGGGCACGGTTCCTGCTCCGCGCACCAAAAGGCCCTGGCGCAAGGACGGACGAGATGAAGTTGTACGGGCGTCTTTCGTATCCGCCTGGCCGCTTTCCCGCGAAGCGCAGTCCGTTGGAGCGAAGACCGGTGCCGATCCGAGACCGCAGCGCATTGCACACGCTGGTGATCGATTCGCTCGCCGAGCAGATCGCCATCATCGATCGCGATGCGCGAATCATCGATGTCAATGCCGCCTGGCGGCTTTTCGCGCGCGAGAGCAGGCTCGCCCCGGAGTTGCTGGCGGCCGGCGCCAGCTACCTCGACCTGCTCGAGGCGACCAGCGCCACGGGTGGCCGGCAGGGCACCGAGGCGGCGCGCGGCGTGCTGAAGGTCCTCGGCGGGCGGCAGGACTCGCTGCGGATCGAGTACCCGATGCGGGCCGGTGATCGCGACCGCTGGTACGTGATGCGTGTCAATCGCCTCGAGAACACGCGGCGGCTGCTGTACGTCTGCTCGCACTTCGACATCACGGAGCGTCGTCATGCGGAGGAAGAGGCGCTGCACCTGTCTCGGCACGATTCCCTCACGGGGCTGGCCAACCGCCGCCATTTCGAGGAAGTGCTCGCGAGCGAGGTGCGTCGCGCCATCCGTCGTCGCACGCCGGTCAGCCTGCTCGAGGTCGACGTCGACTTCTTCAAGGAATTCAACGACTGGCATGGCCATGTCGCCGGCGACGAATGCCTTGCGGGCGTCGCGGAGATCCTGTCGCGCTTTGCAAGACGCCCCGGCGACCTCGCCGCCCGCCTCGGCGGGGACGAATTCGCCCTCGTCCTCGGCGAGACCGACGCCGCCAGTACCCTGCGCTTCGCCGAGCGCATACGTGAAGCGGTCGTGGCCCTCGGCCTCGTGCATGGCGCGACCAATGCGCCGGTGACCGTCAGCGTGGGGGCCGCGACGCTGAATTCCCAGGGCCTTCATTCCGAGCGATCCCTGTTCGCCGCCGCCGACCGCGCGCTCTATCGCGCCAAGAGCGCGGGCCGCAACCGCGTCGAGCACGAAGCCGTCGAGCCCCGCTAGGCGGAGCCGGCGCCGCGCTAGATCATCCCCATGGCCTCGAAGACCGCGATCGCCTGGCGGGCGGCGTCGCCGCGCGCACGCAGCAGCTGGCGATGTTGCGTGAGCGCGGTGCGCCGGGCGTCGAGTACGTCGAGCAGCCCGGACAGGCCCGCGGAGTAGAGCGAGCGCGCCTGCTCGAGCGCGGCCTGCGCCGCGGCCACGCCGCGCTCGAGGGATTCGATCTCGGTTGCGCTGCCGTACGAGGCGACCAGCGCGGCCTCGACCTGGCCGAGCGCCTGCAGCAGGGTCTGGCGATACACCTCGCTCGCTTCGCGGGCGCGTGACTCGGCGGCATCGATCCCGGCCCGGCGCTCGCCGCCGTCGAACACGGTGGCATCGAGCAGCGCGGCGATGCTGCCGGTGACGAGATCGAGGATGCCGCTGCCCGAGGCGAGCCCGATGGTCCCCTGCAGGCCGA
>DAIMFM010000039.1:0-7505 GCA_036724585.1 Burkholderiaceae bacterium
CGGCCAGGCGCTGGCCCGCTTCCAGGCGATCCAGCATTCGCTCGCAGTGACTGCCGAGCTGATCGCGGCCGCAGCGAGCGCGACGAACTTCGCGCTCGCCTGCGTGATCGAGGAAGGCATCGATTCCGACCGCAGCGCGGCCGCGATCGACGCGGCGACGGTGGTCGTCTGCGACGCGATCCGCTCGGCGCACGAGAACTGCCACCAGGTCCACGGGGCGATCGGCTTCACGATCGAGTACGGCCTGCACCACCACACCCTCGACATGCTGCGCTGGCGCGACGATCTCGAGGCCTGCACCGGTGGCCCGATGCGATGCGCCGCGCGCCTCGGCGCCGCCGTCGTGGCCGAGGGCGGCCTGTGGCTTGCCGTCACCGATCTCCAGCGCCTGGCCCCGAGGGCATCATGAGCGCCGCCTGGCGCATCTACGGCGCGGAGATGTCGCCGTACTCGGTCAAGGTGCGGGCCTACTTCCGCTACAAGGGCATCGCGCACGACTGGATCGTGCGCAGCGGCGAGCGCATGGCGGAGTTCGACGCCCTCGCGAAGCTGCCGCTCATCCCGCTCGTGGTCGACCCGGACGGCGTCGCCGCGCAGGACAGCACGGCGGTCATCGAGTCGGTCGAGGCGCGCCATCCGCAGCCCTCGATCCACCCCGAGGATCCCGTCGCGGCGTTCGCCTCGGCCCTGCTCGAGGAGTACGGCGACGAATGGGGCAACAAGTGGATGTTCCACCTGCGCTGGGCGCGCGAGGCCGACCAGCTTGCCGGCGCGAGCCGGATCGCGCGCACCATCGAGCCCGATGCCGACGAGGCGCGCCACCTGGCGCTCGCCGCCCAGGTCCGCGAGCGCATGGTCGGACGGGTCGGCTTCGTCGGCTCCAACGCCGGGACGGCGCCGATCATCGAGGCCTCCTTCCTCGACGCCCTGCGCCTGCTCGAGACGCACCTGGCCGCGCGCCCCTACCTGTTCGGCGCGCGCCCCGCCTTTGCCGACTTCGCGCTCTGGGCGCAGGTGCGCAGCGCGTTCACCGATCCCACCGGCTACGGCATCATCGCGAACCGCACGCCCGGCGTGCTCGAGTGGCTCGCGCGCATGGAATGGCCCCGCGCCGATGGCGCGTTCGAGGACTGGGCGAGCCTCGAGCCGACCCTCGGTCCGCTGCTGCGCGCCGAGGTCGCCGCACGCTTCCTGCCGTGGTCGATCGCCAATGCGACGGCACTCGAGGCCGGCCGGCAGGAGTTCACCGTCGCGCTCGCCGACGGGCCGTGGACCCAGGCGCCGCAGAAATACCACGCCCGCTCGCTCGCCCGCCTGCGCGAGCGCCATCTCGCCTCGCCCGCGCGGGCCGAGGTCGATGCGATGCTGGCGAAATGGGACTGCCGGGCGCTGCTCGTCCAGGACGAGCGCCGGGACTGAGGCCGCCCTCCGGCGACGTCCCGCCGCCCCGGTTCGCCGCGAGCGCCTGCCCGGGTCGCGTCAGGCTCCCGCCTGCCCCGCCGCCGTGGTCTCCCGGGCCTGCAGCACACGCCACAGCACCTTGCCCGAGCCCGACTTCGGCAGGGAATCGACGAATTCGACTTCGCGCGGCACCTTGTAGGCCGCCATGTGCTCGCGCGCCCAGGCGATCAGGGCCTCGCCGTCGACCCGGCCGACCGACTGCGGGCGCAGCACCGCCACGAGTTTGACGGACTCGCCGCGGTAGGCGTCGCGTGTGGCGATGACGCAGGCCTCCTGGACGTCGGGATGCTTGTAGAACATCGCCTCGACCTCGGCGGGCCAGACCTTGAAGCCGGCGGCATTGATCATCCGCTTGAGGCGGTCGGTGATGAAGAAGTAGCCGTCCTCGTCGACGCGACCGAGATCGCCGGTGCGCAGGTAGCGCCGGCCTTCGAACTCGACGAAGGCCGCCTCCGTGTCGGCTGGCCGGCGCCAGTAGCCGAGGAAGACCTGCGGCCCGCGCACGATGATCTCGCCCTGTTCGCCCACCGGGACCTCGGCCAGCGTGTCCGGATCGATCACCCGGGCGTCGACCCCGACGTAGGGAATGCCCAGGCACTGCAGCTTGGGCGCATCGGGGGGATTGGAATGGGACGGCGCCGATGTTTCGGTCAGGCCGTAGCCTTCCGCGTAGTCGAGCCCGTACTGGGCCTTGAGGCGCTCGGCGATCGCGGCCGGCATGGCCGCGCCGCCGCCGCTGATGGAGCGCAGGCTGGACAGGTCGAAGCTGGCGAAATTGGGGCTCGCCAGCAGGTCGATGATCATCGTCGGGATGTTGGTCCAGTTCGTGACGCGGTGGCGCGAGATGAGCAGGCCGGCGAGCTCGCGGTCCCAGCGCGGCATCAGCACCACGGTGCAACCGAGGTAGGCCGGCACGTGCAGGTAGAACAGCATGCCGGTGATGTGGAACATCGGCACCACGCCGAGCGTGACGTCGGCCACGCTGCCATTGGCCCACAGCGGGCTGGCGATGACGTTGTGCCCGATGGTCCGGTGCGAATGCATGCAGCCCTTGGGCTTGCCGGTCGTGCCCGAGGTGTAGCAAAGCGCCACCAGGTCATCCGGTTCGCCCGCATAGGCGGGCGGCCGATGGCCGGCGTCGAGCGCATCGCTCCAGCGCCGCGCCCAGTCGGGCATGGCCGGATCGGCATCGAGCCATGGGCGCCAGGCGGCCGGCGGCTGCTCGTCAGGCGCCAGCGAAGCCGGGTCGGCATGGTCGAGATAGCGGGCGACGAGAACCGTGGCCAGGCGGGAATCGGCCGGCAGGCCCGACTGGACCTGCTCGAACTCGGGCAGCAGGTCGGCCGCGACGATCGCGACCCGCGCCTGCGGATCCTCGATGTAGTGCGGCAGCTCGTCGGCCCGCGTCATGGGGTTGACCGGTACGGCCACCGCCCGCGCCCGCAGGATCGCGTAGAAGGCGATGGCGTACTGGGGCGAATTCTGCATGCACAGCAGCACCCGGTCGCCCGGCGCGACGCCGGCGGCCTCGACCAGCCATCCGGCCAGCGCCTCGGCCCGGTCGCGCACGCCCGCCCAGGTGATGCGCGCGCCGAGGAAGACATACGCATCGCGATCGGGGTAGCGCTTCGCGGTGATCGCGAGGTTGTCCCAGAGCGTGGTCTGCGCCGGCGGAATGCCGTAGGGCACCCGCGCCGGCCAATGGCGGAAATGCGGCCGGTCGGGTGGTGCCTGCATGATCTCGTCCATGACTCGCCCCAGGCTTCGCTTCAAACGATCCGGATCTTCAGTTCCGGCAGGCCGTCGACATGGGCATGCAGCGTCGCCCCCGCTTCGACGGCGCCGACCCCCTCGGGCGTGCCCGTGAATATCAGGTCGCCCGGCATCAGCTGGAAGTACTCCGAGAGGTACGAGATGGTCTCGGGGATCGACCAGATGAGATGGGCGATGGAACTCGACTGGCGCCGCTCGCCGTCGACGTCGAGCCAGATCCCCGCGCGGCCGATGTCGGGCGCCTGGCTCGCGGCCAGCAGCGGCCCCATGGGCGCCGATGCATCGAAGGCCTTGCCGAGCTCCCAGGGCCGACCCTTGTCGCGCATCGCGAACTGCAGGTCGCGCCGGGTCATGTCCAGGCCAACGGCATAGCCCCAGACATGGTCTGCCGCCGATTCCACCGGGATGTTCGCGCCTTCGCGCCCGATCGCCACCACCAGCTCCACCTCGTGATGGTAGTTGCTGGTCCTGGGCGGATAGGGGATGGAAGCGACGCTGCCCTCCGGCACCGAGACCACGGCGTCGGCCGGCTTGCAGAAGAAGAACGGCGGATCGCGATCGGGGTCGAAGCCCATCTCGCGGGCGTGCGCCGCGTAGTTGCGGCCCACGCAATAGACGCGCCGCACCGGGAAGCGGTCCCGGGTTCCGTGGACCTCGGCCATCGCCGGATCGGGCATCGGGACGACATTGGCCATCCAGGCCTCCTTCAGAAGATCTGGGCGCTGGCTCCTGCGGATCCGGCTGCGGATCCGGGAGTCCAGCGCATACGAACTTGTACTAGAGCCGCTCGACGATGGTGACGTTGGCCATTCCACCGCCCTCGCACATGGTCTGCAGGCCGTAGCGCTTGCCACGCTTGCGCAGGGCGTGCACCAGGGTGGTCATCAGCTTGGCGCCCGAGCCGCCCAGGGGATGGCCGAGGGCGATCGCGCCGCCATTGACGTTGAGCCGCTCGGGATCGGCGTCGAGGCTCTTGAGCCAGGCGAGCGGCACCGGCGCGAAGGCCTCGTTGACCTCGTAGAGGTCGATGTCGCCGATCTTCATGCCGGCCTTCGCCAGGGCGCGCTCGGTGGCCGGGATCGGCGCCTCGAGCATGATCACCGGGTCGTGGCCCATGACGCCCATGTGGTGGATGCGCGCCAGCGGTTCGAGCCCGAGCTGCTTGAGGCCACGCTCGCTCACCACCATGACGCCGGCCGCGCCATCGCAGATCTGGCTCGCGGTCGCCGCCGTGATGCGCCCGTCCTCGGCAAGCAGCTTCACGCCGGCAATGCCCTCGAGCGTGGCGTCGAAGCGGATGCCCTCGTCGACGACGTGCATCTCGTCGGTCGGCGTTCCGTCGGCGAGCTTGACGGCGACCGGGACGATCTCGTCCTCGAAGGCGCGGGCCTCCGTTGCCTTGCGCGCCAGCTGGTGGCTGCGCAGGGCGAAGGCATCGAGCACGTCCTTCTCGAGCTCGTACTTCTTCGCCATCATCTCGGCGCCGGTGAACTGGCTGAACGGGGGGCCCGGATAGCGCGACTGGATCTCGGGGCTCATGTAGGTGCCGAAGCCGTTCTTGGCCGGGAGGCTGCCCGGCAGCCCCATCGGGACGCGGGTCATGCTCTCGACGCCGGCCGCGATGACGATGTCCTGGGTGCCGGACATCACCGCCTGGGCGGCGAAGTGCAGCGCCTGCTGCGAGGATCCGCACTGGCGGTCGACCGAGGTCGCCGGTACCGATTCCGGCAGCTTCGAGGCCAGGACCGCGTTGCGCGCGATGTTGGTGGACTGTTCGCCGGCCTGGCCGACGCAGCCCATGATCACGTCCTCGACCAGCGCCGGGTCGGCGCCGCTGCGGTCGATGAGCGCATCGAGCACCTGGGCGGCGAGGTCGGCCGGATGCCAGCCCGCGAGACGGCCGCCCTTCTTGCCCCCGGCGGTCCGGGCGGCGGCGACGATGAATGCTTCTGCCATGGTCTTCTCCTGAAACTGGTCGATGGGTCGGTCAGCGGCCTGCGGCGATGACGCCGCCGTCGACGACGATGGTCTGGCCCGAGAGGAAGGCGCCCGCCGGCCCGGCGAGCATGACGGCGACGCCCGCGATGTCCTCGGGCTCGCCGAGACGACGCAGGGGATAGGCGGCCTCGGCGGCGGCACGCCGCTTCGGGTCTTCGTAGAGCGCGCGGGCGAAGTCGGTCTTGATCAGGCCCGGGGCGATGCAGTTGACCCGGATGTTCTCGGGACCCCATTCACCGCACAGGTTGCGGGCGAGCTGCATGTCGGCCGCCTTCGAGATGCAGTACAGCCCGATCTCGCTCGAGCCGCGCAGCCCGCCGATGGAGGAGACGATGATGATCGAGCCGCCGCCGGCCGCCTTCATGTCCGGGCGCACCATCTGGCACAACCAGTGGTTGCTCAGCACGTTGTTGCGCATGACCTTGTCGAAGACCTCGTCGCTCATGCCTTCGCTCGGGCCGAAGTACGGGTTTGAGGCGGCGTTGCACACGAGGATGTCGATGGGGCCGAACTCCTTGCGGGTGCGGTCGACGAGCGCCTGGAGGTCGTCCTTGCGCGAGATGTTGGCCGCGATGGCGATCGCTTCGCCGCCGCGGTCCCGGATGCCCTTGGCGACCTCCTCGCAGGGTTCGATCTTGCGGCTGGAAACCACCACGCGCGCACCGTGCGCCGCGAGATGCTCGACGATCGCCCGGCCGATGCCGCGGCTCGAGCCGGTGACGACGGCCACCTTGCCGCTGAGGTCGAACAGGTTCTTCATGACGTCTCCTGGTTGATCCGGGCACCGACCTGCGCGCGCGCAGGCCCTTCTGCCGGCAATCCCGGCGAACGCGCCGGCTGTTCCGTCGATTGTATGTAAAGCGCCGCAGCGCTGCATCGGCGGTTTGCGGGCGACCGGCGCCGCCTTATATTCCCGGTCGCGACCGAAAACCCATCCCAGGCCTGAACATCATGGCGAATGCCTGCATCGGCTGCGGCGTGTGCTGCGCCAGCTACCGGGTGTCCTTCCACTGGTCCGAGACCACCCTGCACGAGCTCGGCCGGGTTCCGTTCGAGCTGACCGAGCCCCTGCGCCGCCATGAGGTCGCGATGCGCGGAACCACGGCATCCCCGCCGCGCTGCGTCGCGCTCGAGGGCACGCCCGGTGTCGATGCCCGCTGCGCCATCCATGGACGGCACCCCAGCTGCTGTCGCGAGGTGGCCCCGGGCGACGACCAGTGCGTCCGCGCGCGGATCCGCCACGGCCTGCCACCGCTCGATGCCCGGCAGATCCTCGAGTCGGCCAACGATCCGGACCCGCCGGGCCGTCCGCTGGCCGCCTGAGCCGGCCATACTCCCCCCATGGAACTGCGCCAGCTGCGTTTCTTCGTGACCGTGGTCGAGTACGGCAGCATGAACCGGGCCGCGCTCGAGCTCGGGGTCGTGCCGTCGGCGCTCTCCCAGGGCATCAGCCGGCTGGAGGGCGAGCTCGCCACCCGCCTGCTGCAGCGTGGACCGCGCGGCGTGACCCCGACGGACGCCGGGCTCGCCTTCCTGCAGCGGGCCCAGCTCGTCCTGCGCCATGCCGAGGACGCGGCCCGAGCCGCCCGCCAGCGTCGGCTCTCGGGCCGGGTGAGCATCGGGCTCGCGCCGTCGACCGCCTCGATCATCGGCCTGCCCCTGGTCGAGGCGATGCGCCAGCGCTATCCCGACGTGCGCCTGCATCTCGTGGAGAGCCTGTCGGGCCAGCTCGCCACGATGCTCAACGCGCGCCAGCTCGACCTCGCGATCCTCTTCGAGACGGGCAACGCACAGCGCCTGAGCCTGGTCCCGCTGCTGGACGAACGCCTCGAGCTGATCGGCCGGGCCGACCTCGACGGCATGCCAAGGCCCGGGCGGGTCCGTCTCGCCTCGCTGCGCGACCTGCCCCTGGTCCTGCCGAGCGGGCCGCACGGGCTGCGCCAGGTGATCGACGCGGCCTTCGCACGCGCGCGCATCGAGCCGCACATCGCCATGGAGGTGGACGGGCTCGCCCTGCTCATCGACGCGGTGGTCGCCGGCGTCGGCGCCACGATCCAGCCGGCGGCGGCCATGCTGCGGGCGCCGGCCGCGGCCCTGCGCCGGGTCGTGCTCGCCGATCGCAACGCCCGGCGGCGCAACCTGCTCGCCAGCCTGTCCGACGACGAGCTCTCGCCGGCAGCGCTCGCCGCCCGGGTGGTGCTGGCCGGACTTGCGCGCCGGCTCGTGGCCGAGGGCCGATGGCTCGGCGAGAGCATTCAGGAAAAGTGCAACAC
>DAIMFM010000039.1:7515-16130 GCA_036724585.1 Burkholderiaceae bacterium
CTCCGTCCCCACCCACCCGGAACTCATGGACCGACCCGATGTCCTCGTCATCGGCGGCGGCAACGCCGCGCTGTGCGCCGCGCTCCGCGCGCGCGAGACCGGCGCCTCGGTGCTCCTGCTGGAAGCGTCGCCGCGCGCCTGGCGCGGCGGCAACTCGCAGCACACGCGCAACCTGCGCTGCATGCACGACGCGCCGCAGGACGTCCTGACCGACGCCTATCCGGAGGAGGAGTTCTGGCAAGACCTGCTCAAGGTCACGGGCGGGCAGACCGACGAGAAGCTCGCCCGCCTCGCGATCCGCGAGAGCGCCCATTGCCGCGACTGGATGCGCCGCCACGGCGTGAACTTCCAGCCCTCGCTGTCGGGCACCCTGCACCTGTCGCGCACCAACGCCTTCTTCATGGGCGGCGGCAAGGCGCTCGTCAACGCCTACTATCGCAGCGCCGAGGCACTCGGGGTCGTGGTGCGCTACGACTCCCCGGTCGAGCGGCTCGAACTGCGCGACGGCCGTTTCATCGCCGCCCATGTCGGCGACGAACGCATCGAGGCGCACGCCTGCGTCCTCGCCGCCGGCGGCTTCGAGTCGAACCGCGAATGGCTGCGCGAGGCCTGGGGCCAGAACGATGACGGCGAATGGCCGGCCGACAACTTCCTCATCCGCGGCACGCGCTTCAATACCGGCGTGCTCCTCAAGTTCATGCTCGATGCGGGAGCCGATCCGGTCGGCGATCCCTCGCAGTCGCACTGCGTCGCGATCGATGCGCGCGCGCCGCTCTACGACGGCGGCATCTGCACCCGCATCGACTGCGTCTCGCTCGGCATCGTCGTCAACCGCGAGGCACGGCGCTTCTACGACGAGGGCGAGGACTTCTGGCCCAAGCGCTACGCGATCTGGGGGCGCCTCGTCGCACAGCAGCCGGGCCAGATCGCCTGGTCGATCATCGACGCCAAGTCGGTGGGGCGCTTCATGCCGCCGGTCTTCCCCGGCACGCGGGCCGACAGTCTCGACGAACTGGCACGGGCGCTCGGCCTCGATGCGGACACCTTCGTGCGCACCGTCATGGAGTTCAACGCCGCCTGCCGCGGCACCGACTTCGACCACACCCGGCTCGACGGCTGCCATACCGAAGGCCTGGCGCCCGCCAAGTCCCACTGGGCCCGACCCCTCGACCGGCCGCCCTACTTCGGCTACCCGCTGCGCCCGGGGATCACCTTCACCTACCTGGGGCTGCGCACCGACGAGACGGCCGCCGTGCGCTTCGGCGGCCGGCCCAGCCCCAACCTCTTCGTCGCCGGGGAGATGATGGCGGGCAACATCCTCGGCAAGGGCTATACGGCGGGCGTCGGCATGACCATCGGCACGGCCTTCGGTCGCATCGCCGGCGCCGGCGCGGCCGCCGCCGCGCGCCAACCGGATCGCGAACATGCGCGAGCTTGAACGACTCGCCGGCGAGGCGCGCGCGCTCGCCGCCGGCGCCCCCGAGGCCGAGGCCCGGCGCATCCTGCAGATCTGCAACGCCTGCCGCTACTGCGAGGGCTTCTGCGCGATGTTCCCGGCGATGGCGCGACGGCTCGAGTTCGACGACGTCGATGCGCACTACCTCGCCAACCTGTGCCACGGCTGCGGCGCCTGCCTGCATTCCTGCCAGTACGCGCCGCCGCACGAATTCGCGGTGAACGTGCCGCGGGCGCTGGCGCGAGTGCGCGGGCGCACCTATGCGCAGTACGCCTGGCCGGCGCCGCTCGCCCGGCTCTACGAGCGCAACGGCCTGGTGCTGGCGCTGGCCACCGCGGCGGGCCTGGCCCTGTTCCTGCTCATGGTGCTCGCGAGCCGCGGCGCGCTCTGGCACGAACCCCTGGCGGGCGACTTCTATGCGATCTTCCCGCACGGGCTGCTGGTCGCGATGTTCGGCAGCGTGTTCGGCCTGGCCTGCCTCGCGATCGCGATCGGGGTGGTCCGGTTCTGGCGCGACATCGCGCCGGGGGCCGGGCCGCCGGCGGCCTGGGCCGAGGCCGGCGGCGCTGCGCTGCGCCAGAAGTACCTCGACGGCGGGCACGGCAAGGGCTGCAACGACGAGGACGATCGCTTCACCCTGCGCCGCCGGGTGTTCCATCACTTCACCTTCTACGGCTTCATGTTCTGCTTTGCCGCGACCACGACCGGGACGATCTACCACTACCTGCTCGACCATCCGGCGCCATACGAGCTGACCGAGTTGCCGGTGATCTTCGGCACCATCGGCGGCATCGGGCTGCTCATCGGGCCCGCCGGGCTGCTCTGGCTCAATGCGCGTCGCCACGAGCAGCAGCGCGATCCGACGCAGGTCCCGATGGACCGGGGCTTCGCGGCCCTGCTGTTCGCCACGAGCGCCAGTGGCCTCGCCCTGCTCGTGTGGCGCGATACCGGCGCCATGGCGAGCCTGCTCGCGATACACCTGGGCATCGTCATGGCATTCTTCCTGACCATGCCCTATGGCAAGTTCGTCCACGGCGCCTACCGGGTGGCGGCGCTGCTGAAATGGTCCATCGAGAAGCGCCGCCCGGCGGCGACCGGAATCCCCGAGTGAGCGACGCCCTGCCCGCGCGCCGGCTCGAGAGCGAGCCCTGGTACCTGCCGAGCGGCGACGAGGTCGAGATATTCGAAGCCGCCTATGCGGCGCGCCTGCCGGTGCTGCTCAAGGGGCCGACGGGCTGCGGCAAGACCCGCTTCGTCGAGCACATGGCCTGGCGCCTGTACCGCCGGGCCGATACGCCCCGCCGGGCGATCGATGTGCCGCTGGTCACGGTGGCCTGCCACGAGGAACTCACCGCCACGGACCTGGTCGGCCGCCACCTGCTGGCGGCCGACGCCACCGTCTGGAGCGACGGGCCGCTCACGCGCGCGGTGCGCAGTGGCGCGATCCTCTACCTCGACGAGATCGTCGAGGCCCGCACCGACACCACCGTGGTCATCCACTCCCTGACCGACCACCGGCGCATGCTGCCGATCGACCGGACCGGCGAGCTGCTCGATGCCCATCCCGACTTCCTGCTGGTGATCTCCTACAACCCCGGCTACCAGAGCGTGCTCAAGGACCTCAAGACCTCGACGCGGCAGCGCTTCGTCAGCATCGAGTTCGACTACCCGTCCCTGGCGACCGAGGCGGCGATCATCGCGCACGAAGGTGGCGTGGACGAGGCGACGGCCCACGCGCTGGCGCGCATCGGCGCGAAGGTCCGCGGGCTGCGCGAACAGGGATTCGACGAAGGCGTCAGCACCCGCCTGCTGGTCTATGCGGCGGCGCTGGTCCGTCGCGGCATCGCACCGCGGCGCGCCTGCGACGTGGCGATCAGCCGGGCGGTGGCCGACGACGCCGACATCCAGCAGGCGGTGGCCGACATCGTCGAGGCCATCCTGCCGCCGGTCCACCGGGCCGGCACGGGCGCTTGAGCGGGGCCGCTTCCCTCGCGATGTTCGCCTGCGCGATCCGCGGCGGACCGGTGGTGCTCGCCGATCAGGCCGCCGACGACGCGCGGCGACACTGGAGCGAGGAGGCACTGGCGATCGCCACCGCCGATGCCGGCGACCCGGTGGAGCTGGCGCTCGCCGAAGCCGGTCCCGGCCATGCCATCGCCCATCACGCCGCCGGCCGCCAGGGGCACGATACGGCGGACCGCGGGCTGCTTCGCGCGCGCATCCTGCGCGGCCTCGCATGGCGGCGCGCCGGCAGCACGGCATTCGACGTCGAAGCATTCCTCCGGCGCTGGCCCGAGCCCGCCCGCATGCAGCGCCTGCTCGCCGCCTGCGAGGCGATCCGCGTGCGAGCGGTGATCGCCCACATGTACCCGGGCGCGGCCCCCGACCTGGCACGCCTCGATGCCGTCGAGCGCCGCGCCATCGATGCCGCGACGGCAGCCGGGACGCCGAGTGCGGGCGTGGATCCAGGCGCGGGCACTGGCGTGCCGGAGACGGGTCGAGCAGCCACGCCCACACGCGCGTCGATCGCGCTGGCGCTGGCGCGGCTTCGCCTGGGCATGCCGCCCGCGTCCACCGACCCGTTGCTGCCACCCGAGATCCGGGCGGCGCTGCTCGCGCTGGCCCGGCCCGGTTCGAGCGCGGCCGCCAGCGCCCGCTGCGCGATCGCCTGCTGGCGCCTCGAGCGCGGCGATCCGCTCGCTATCGAGGCCTTGTCCGTGCCGGAGCTCCTGCGCATCCCCGAATCGCCGACCTCCGCCCTGCCGGCTTCGGCGGCCGGTGGCGAGCCCGGCATCGCGGCCGATGGCAACGACGACGGTGATGATGCCGCCCCGGCGGCCACGCCCACCGATCTCGGCGAGGCCGGACCCGGAGGCGAGGAAGCACACATGCCGGGGCTTCGCCCCGCCGCCGGCGCGAGCACGGCGGCTGCGGCCGATGGCATACGCGTCGACGAATGGGACTACCTCGGGCGGCGCTTCCTGCGTCGCTGGTGCCGGATCGTCGTGGCCCGCCCCGAACCGCGCCGGGGCGACTATCGCGGCGAACTGCTGGCGCGCGAAAGGGCGCAGGCCCGGCGCCTGCGCCGCCAGTTCGCCCGGCTGCGCGACGCGGCCACCCGCCGGCGCCGGGTGCTCGGTGACGGCGAGGAGATCGATGCCGACGACATGGTCAGGACGCTGGTCGAGCGCCGTGCCGGGATCGCCGGCGACGAGCCGCGCATGATCCGCCGCGAGCATGCGCGACGCGACGTCGCGGTCGCCCTGCTCCTGGATGTGAGCGCATCGACCGACTTCGTCCTGCGCGATCCCGGGGCGGCCGCGCAGGACGATGCGGGGCCCGGGACCGGCACCGGGAACCGGGGCCCGGCGGCCGCCATCGAGGACGACGACCCCTTTCTCTGGAGCCCGACGATCTTCCAGGCGGCGACCGAGGACGATGCGCCGCCCCCGCGCCGGGTGATCGACGTCGCCCGCGATGCGATGGGCCTGCTCGCGCAGGCCTTCGAAGCCCTCGGCGATCGCTTCGCGCTCTATGCCTTCTCGGGCAGCGGCCGCGAGCAGGTCGACTTCCTCATCGCCAAGGACTTCGAAGAGGGGATGGCGACCCGCGGCTGGCAGGCGCTCGCCGGGCTCGAGCCCATGCGATCGACCCGCATGGGTGCGGCGATCCGCCACGCCACCGACCGCCTGGGCCGGCGCCCCGAGCGGATGCGAGTGTTGCTCGTGGTCTCCGACGGCTATCCGGACGACATCGACTACGGGCCCGACCGGCGCAGCGTCGAGTACGGCCTGCGCGACACGGCCCGCGCGATCGAGCAGGCGCGGGGCCGCGGCATCGACACGCTGCTGGTCACCGTCGACCGCGCGGGCCACGACTACCTGCGCCGCATCTGCCCGCCCGGGCGCTACCGGGTCATCGACGAGATCGATTCGCTCGCCGGGGAGATCGCGCGCGCATACAGGACGATGACCGGCTGAAGGACGATGACCGGCTGAGGGGTGGCCGGGACGAGCACCGCGCGCGGGGCGCCGCCTCAGGCGTTGTAGGCGCCCGGCGGATCGAGCGGCCATGCCCCCGGGGCCAGGGTGGCGCCACCACCCTCGTAGGCCATCGGCTCCACGGGGGCCATCGGCTCCCCTGCGACCGGCATCGCTGCCGCGCCGGTCCCGGGGGAGGAAGAACCGAAGCCGATGTCGTCGTCGACGAAGAGATCGCTCGAGCCCAGCGTCTCGTCGGCCGGCGCATTGCCGAAGATGGCGTTGGTCACCTGGACGTCGCGGGTCGCCGTCGAGCCGATGTTGCCGGCCGCATCGACGGCGTACGCGCTCACGGGCCGGGAGCCCGGCGGCGGCACCGCGCCGGAGAAGTCCGCCGCCCAGTCGCCATCGGACCGCGCCTGAACGATACGGGTGGTCGAACCCCAGGTGACATGGACCGTGGACCCCGCCTCGGCCTCGCCGCTGATGATCAGGTTGCCGAAGAGCGCCTCGAACCGGCTGACACGATCGTTGCCCGCCACCCGGTCGATCTCCGGCGCCGCCGGCCCCTCGGTATCGAGGCGGTAGGCATAGGAGGCGGAATCGCCGCTCGACTGGCCGCCGGCGCTGATGACCCGGGCGGTATAGACATAGGTGCCGTCGCCGCCGAGGCCCGCGTCGGTATAGCTCCACTGGTTGCCGTCGACGGCCAGGCGCCCGCTCGCGGCGGCGCCCACGTCGACGCCGTCGCGCAGGATGTGCAGGGTGCCGCCGGCGGCGGCGTCCCACTGGCCCTCGATCCGGGGCGTGGTGTCGTTGGCCGGCTGGTTGCGCGCGACCGTCCCGGTACTGGGCGCCGCATCGTCGACGATCCGGTCGATCTCCGGCGCCTGCAGCGGCAGCGCCTGGATCGTGACCGGCCGCTGCGCGGCCTCGCTCGCGTTGCCGGCCGGATCGATCGCCACCGCGCGAACCTCGTGGCTGCCGTTGCCGGGGAGGTCCGTGCTGTCGAATCGCACGAGCCAGGCGCCGGTCTCGTCGGCGAGCGCCTCGCGCGCAACACCACCGATCTCCACCCGGACCCGGGCGAAGGCCTCGGTGCTGCCCGATATCGCGATGCCCGTCCCGTACTCCGTGGCGTCGACGACGTCGTCGCCGGTGATCGGCGCGATCGTCGGCGCTGCCGGCGCGATATTGTCGAGCACGATGCGATGGCGCCCGCTCGCGGCGACCACGGCGCCTGCGGCGTCCTCGATCCGCGCCTGGTATTCATGCGAGCCGGCCGCCAGGGGCGAAGCCTCCTGGAAGCGCCATTCGAGCCCGTCGACCTCGGCATCGCCCACGGCGACGCCATTGCGATAGATCCGCAGGACCTCGCCGGCGAGGAGTTCGCGACCCAGGCCGCCGGACAGCGTCGGGAGGGTGTCGTCGGTGGCCGCGCCGATTCCCACCGGCCCGATCACCAGCCCGAAATCGTCGTCGATCCGCTCGATCACGACCGTGCCGTCGGGCACTGTGCCGTCGATATTGACGACGGCGGTGGCGAGGTCGCTCAACTGGCCGGCTGAATCGAGCGCGCGTGCGAGCAGGGTGATGGCACCATCCGGCAGTCCGCCGTCGAACAGCATCGTCGTGTTGCGCGGCACGTCGACGCCGGTGTCGACGCGCCAGGCGCCGCCGGCGTCGACCATCGTGCGCCAGGTCGCGATCACCTCGCCCGCGGCGGTGGCCAGCGTGAGGATGATCTCCGAGCCGGGCTCGCCGGTCCCGGTGAGGATCGGCGTGGCGTCGGCGATGTCCCTCGCGACGGTGAAGGCCGGGGCCGCGGGCGGGGTGGTATCGGCCGCACCGTCGCCGCCGCCCCCGCCACCGGCGGCGCCAGCGACCGCGAGCGCGCCGAGGCCGAGGCCGAGCGACCTGGGCGTGAACGTCGGCTCGGGCGCCGGGGCCATGGACGCCGCCTGCTCGGGCAGTGCGAACATGACGAAGGTGTCGTCGCCCAGGGCGCCGATGGGAATGGATTCGGGCCCGATCGGGGCAACGGCCGAGCCGGCCACCGGCGAGACGTCCAGCTCGCAGCGTTGCTCCTCGTCGCAGTTCTCGAAGAAGCCCTCGAAGACGAGGGTGGCGCCATCTGGCAGGCCATCGACCCGGAGGTCGGGGCCCACGCGCCGCACGACCAGGCTGGCCTCGCCCCCGCGATCGCCGGGATCCGCCACCAGGCGGTAGTCCAGTCCCGGGCGGGCCACGATGGTGGTGACCGGCCCGACCACGGGGACATGGTTGAACTGTCCGTCGAGCTCTTGGTATTCGATGCGCAGGGCCATTCGGTCTCATCCAGGGCGAAGCGGCAAGGCGAGGCGGGCGCCCCGCGCGACGGTCACGGGCGCCCGGTCGGGCAAGGGTCCGGCGCAAGCAATCTTGGTGCCATGCGCAGTTCCGTAAATCTTTCCAGCGATCCGTGCGATCGCGCTTGAAATCGTCCCGCCGATGCCTATAATTAGCACTCGCAAGGTCTGAGTGCTAGCAACAGCCTACCGGCAGGCGCCCACGGCAGACCCGTTTTTTCCGTCGCGGCCGCTTTTCCGGGCGCCCGCGCGAAACCCTGGCATACCGACATCCACACAACGAAGGAGCAAACGCATGAAACTGCGTCCCTTGCATGATCGCGTGATCATCAAGCGCCTGGACAACGAGCGCAAAACGGCTTCGGGGATCGTGATCCCGGACAGCGCGGCCGAGAAGCCCGACCAGGGCGAGATCCTCGCGGTCGGCAACGGCAAGGTCGGCGACGACGGCAAGGTCCGTCCGCTGGCCGTCAAGGTCGGCGACAAGGTCCTGTTCGGCAAGTACAGCGGCCAGACCGTCAAGGTCGACGGCGACGAGCTGCTGGTCATGCGCGAAGAAGACATCATGGCCGTGGTCGAGTAAGCAACAGATTTCGAGGAGTTAAACGCATATGGCAGCCAAACAGGTTTTCTTCCACGACGATGCGCGCAGCCGCATGGTCGCCGGCGTCAATGTCCTGGCCAACGCGGTCAAGGTCACCCTGGGCCCCAAGGGCCGCAACGTGGTGCTCGAGCGCTCGTTCGGCGCCCCGACCGTCACCAAGGACGGCGTCTCGGTCGCCAAGGAAATCGAACTGAAGGACAAGTTCGAGAACATGGGCGCGCAGATGG
>DAIMFM010000040.1:0-1348 GCA_036724585.1 Burkholderiaceae bacterium
CGAACTGGCCCGGTCCCTGGCAAGCCGGCAGGCCGTGCAGGTTGCGGCGGCGTCGAACCGCCTGGAGCGCGTCGCATCGCGCCTGGCGCCACCGCCCGTCGTGCATGCGACGGGCGCGGTCGAGTCGCTCGCCGCACGGCTCGCCCGGGCGGGCGTCCAGGCGCTGGCGGAAGGGGGCCGCCGGGTGGGGACGCTGGCCGCGCAACTCGAACTGGTCAGCCCCGAGGCGGTACTCGAGCGCGGCTACGCGATCGTCCGGCGCGCCGATGGCAGGGTGGTGCGGGCCGCGGCCGACGCCCCGGCGGGCACGGCGCTGTCGATCCGGCTCGCCCGGGGTGAGATGCGGGCCCGGGCCGAGGGCGCGGCGCCGGACGAACCGAAGGCCGAACCGAAGGCCGAACCGAACGACGAAGCGAAGTCCTGAGCGCGGGGCCGTTCGACCCGAGGGGCCATCCCGGACAGCCTGCGCGCACCCGGCATAGAATCGACGAACCAGTACCGATGGATCGGTACCGACCGTTCCCAAGCCATGAGCCAGGAGGACAACAATGGAACACAAGCAACCGCCGCTCCCCTATGCGATGGATGCGCTTGCGCCGCATGTCTCGAAGGAGACCCTCGAGTACCACTACGGCAAGCACCACGCGACCTACGTCACGAACCTGAACAAGCTGATCCAGGGCACCGAGTTCGCCGATGCCCCCCTGGAGGACATCATCCGCAAGTCCTCGGGCGGCATCTTCAACAACGCCGCGCAGGTCTGGAACCACACCTTCCTCTGGAACTGCATGTCGCCCGATGGCGGCGGCGCCCCGACCGGCGCGCTCGCGGCGGCCATCGAGAAGAAGTGGGGCTCGGTCGATTCCTTCAAGGAAGAGTTCAACAAGGCCGCGGCCGGCAACTTCGGCTCCGGCTGGACGTGGCTCGTCAAGAAGCCCGACGGCTCCGTGGACATCGTCAACACGAGCAATGCGCAGACGCCCCTGACCACCGACGACAAGGCGCTGCTCACCTGCGACGTCTGGGAGCATGCCTACTACATCGACTATCGCAACAGCCGGCCCAACTACCTGGCGGCGTTCTGGAAGGTCGCCAACTGGGATTTCGCCGCGAAGAACTTCGGCTGATCCCGCCACGAGCAAGAGCAGCGCAAGGACCCGACCGCCGGGCCGCGCCCGGTCCAACCTGAGGAGAGTGGATCCATGGAGATCATCGGGATGATCGTCGTCGGCCTCATCGTGGGCGCGATTGCCAAGCTCATCATGCCGGGCGACCAGGGCGGCGGCATCATCGTCACCGCGCTGCTCGGCATCGCCGGCTCGTTCGTGGCTGGCTATCTCGGCCAGGC
>DAIMFM010000040.1:1358-5711 GCA_036724585.1 Burkholderiaceae bacterium
GTCCCGCCCGGCGCCCGCCGGTACGGCCGGGCCGGCGCGGTGTTCACCGCGCCTCGCCGGGTCGCGGGCCGAACAGGGGGCCGGCCCGCAGGCGGGCTCCCGCGTCGATGCCGCGCCGGGCGAACCAGCCCTGGGCCATCTCCAGCGCGAAGCGCACCGGCTTCGCCGGGCAGTGGTTGCCCGATTCGTCGAAGGGCTCCATGTCCTCGATGTTGACGATCGCGCCATCGTCGTCGATGAAGGCGATCGACAAGGGGATGCGGGTGTTGCGCATCCAGAAACAGTGCACCCCGGCTTCCTCGAAGACGAAGAGCATCCCGGCGTTGGGCGCGAGGGAATCACGGTTCATGAGGCCGATGCTGCGCTCGCCCGGATTGTCGGCGACTTCGGCCTGGATGACATGCATGCCGGCGGTGATCCGCTGCACCGGCAGGGGCGGATTGGACCGGCCCTGCGCCTGCGCCCCTGCCGCGACGAGGACGAGAAGGGCGCCGATCGCGATGCGCCGGCGCCATCCGGGAACTGGCGTTGCCATGGCCTGCCCTGCGATTTGCGTGAAACCGGCCGACTGTACCGCGGAGTCGATGCGGCATAATGTTCGGCTGCTGGCCACAAGCCACCCCCGATCCCAATCCAGCGGAGCCACTGAATGTACCAACACGTGAAGATCCCCGAGAAAGGCGAGAAGATAAGCGTCAATGCCGACTTTTCGCTGAAGGTCCCCGACCAGCCGATCATCCCCTACATCGAGGGCGACGGGACCGGAGTGGACATCACCCCGGTCATGCTCAAGGTCGTCGACGCTGCGGTCGCCAAGGCCTACGGCGGCAAGCGCCAGATCCACTGGATGGAGATCTACGCCGGCGAGAAGTCGACCAAGGTCTATGGTCCCGACGTCTGGCTGCCCGACGAGACGCTCGACATCCTCAAGGAGTATGTGGTGTCGATCAAGGGGCCGCTGACGACGCCGGTCGGTGGCGGGATCCGCTCGCTCAACGTGGCGCTGCGCCAGCAACTCGACCTCTACGTCTGCCTGCGCCCGGTGCGCTGGTTCCAGGGCGTGCCCTCGCCGGTGCGCGAGCCCGAGAAGACCGACATGGTGATCTTCCGCGAGAACTCGGAGGACATCTACGCGGGCATCGAGTACGAGGAAGGAACGGAAGGGGCGCGCAAGCTCATCCAGTTCCTCGTCAAGGACATGGGCGTCGACAAGATCCGCTTCCCGGAGACCTCGGGAATCGGCATCAAGCCGGTGTCGCGCGAGGGCACCGAGCGCCTGGTGCGCAAGGCGATCCAGTACGCCATCGACAACGGCCGTCCGTCGGTGACCCTGGTGCACAAGGGCAACATCATGAAGTTCACCGAAGGCGCCTTCCGTGACTGGGGCTATGGCCTGGCGGAAAAGGAGTTCGGCGCGAAGCTGCTCGACGGCGGCCCATGGATGAGCTTCAAGAGCCCGAAGAACGGCAAGGACATCATCGTCAAGGACGTCATCGCCGACGCCTTCCTGCAGCAGATCCTGCTGCGGCCGGCCGAATACGACGTGATCGCCACGCTGAACCTCAATGGCGACTACATTTCCGACGCCCTGGCGGCGCAGGTCGGCGGCATCGGCATCGCGCCGGGCGCGAACCTGTCGGATTCGGTCGCGATGTTCGAGGCGACCCACGGTACCGCGCCGAAGTACGCCGGCAAGGACTACGTCAATCCGGGCTCGGTGATCCTCTCGGCCGAGATGATGCTGCGGCACATGGGCTGGGTCGAGGCTGCCGACCTGATCATCAGCTCGATGGAGAAGGCGATCCTCTCCAAGAACGTCACCTACGACTTCGCCCGCCTGCTCGAGGGCGCGAACCAGGTGTCCTGCTCCGGCTTCGGCCAGGTCATGATCGACAACATGTGATCGCGCCCTGCCCGGGCAGCGGGCAGGGGAAAGCCCCGCTTCCTCTCGAGAGGGCGGGGCTTTTTCCTTTTCGCGCGCTGCGCGGCGGGTTGCGGCGCGGCGAGCTGCTTCAGCCCCGCGCCGCAGCGGCCGTCGGCCGCGGCACGGACCAGATGCTGTCCTTCGAGCCGTCGCGCACGCGGCGTGCCGTCGCGCGGGCCACGCAGGCCAGCGCCAGCGCCCCGGCGAGCGCCGTGAGATCGACGCCCAGCGACGCGCCGTCCATCCACGCACCCGAAGCCGGGACGAGCCAGCCGAGCAGGCTGGACGCCGGGATCGCCAGGGTGCAGGCGACCGCCAGCCAGAGCAGCGGCACGGCGGCGCGCGCCGGGCCGCGCACGAATGCCCAGGCCACGCTGGCGAAGAACACCGCGTAGTAGATGCCGATGTGCCAGGCGGCCATGTCGTCCACCCGTCCCGGCAGCCACTTCGCCGCCGCCAGGGTCAGCGAGAGGCCGGCGACGCAGCCGATGCACACGCCCAGCGTGGCGGCCGCCATGATCGCCGTGTCCCGCCGCTGTACGGGCATGTCGCCACCCTTGCGCTGGGCCTTGCGGCGGGTTTCGACCCACACCAGGTTGCCGCTGTAGAACAGCCATGCGCCGGCCAGTCCCAGGAGGAAGTACAGCCAGAGTACGGCGGTGCCGCCGAAGGAGGCCATGTGCAGCGCGAAGAAGCTGCTGATGAACAGGTTGGGCGTGCTCTGCGCACCCGACAGGTAGTCGGAGGACAGCAGCTCGCCGCTGTACGGGTCGAACGCGGCGAAGCCGCCACGGGCGCGCGGCGAGACTCCCTCCGGATGCTTGCCCCACACGCGCACGACCGGCCGCGGGCCGGTCGCCTGCGAATACTGCAGGCTCGCAGGTACGAACCCCGGCGAGGCTTCCCGTGCCAGCCGTACCAGCTCGGACGGCCTGAGCATGTCGGCCGGATCGCGGGCGGGCGACTCCCCGGCCGGCGGCCGGGCGAACGTCTGGGTCCACCGACCCTTGTGCAGCACCTCGTCGTGCAGGTCGTAGATCTGGTCGTGGAAGGCGAACACCACGGAGCTCAGCGCCATGACGATATGGAAGGGCAGGCTGGCGATCCCCACCACGTTGTGCGCATCGAGCCACATGCGCTTGAGGTTGCGGCCGATGCGCAGCGCGAAGAAATCCTTGACCAGCGAGGGCAGCAACACCACGAGACCGGACACCAGCGCCACGAAGTACAGGCCCGCGACGACGCCCATGACCCAGCGGTTCGCGTCCGTATCGAAGGGCAGGCCGACGACGCGATGGAGCACGTCGATGAACTCCACCAGTCGCGACGGATGCTGCTCGCTTATCCGCAAGCTGCCGTCGGCGGCCAGCATGGCGCTGTAGTGGCGGGCGGCGCTGTCGTCGTGGTCGTCGGCCCGCGGGTCCCGTTCCTGCCATTCGAGGCGCGGGATCGCCCGGTCGCCCTCCAGCGTCAGGACGGCCCCGCGGGCGGCGCCGGCCGTGGTGGCCAGGGTCGCCGCGATGAGGGGCTGTGTCTCGTCCATCGGCACGGGCTGCACGTGGGCAGCCGGGGACGTCGCCCACTGGCGCAGGGGTTCCTTGAACACCGTGAAGGCGCCCGCGTAGAAGGCGATGAACAGGGCCAGGCCGCTGACGATGCCCGTCCAGGTGTGGACGGACTTGTAGATGCGGACGTGGTCGGCCCTCATGCCGCGCTCCCGGGCGCGAGCAGCCACCAGGCGCCGAGCGCGACGGCATTGGCCCCGAGCAGCCATGCCCAGGCGCGCAGGCCGCTCGAGAAGAAGTAGACCAGCGACAGCGCGAGCAGCCACACCGGCGGCACCAGCCACATGGCGAGCTGTCCGCTCACTTCGAGCGGCACATCCCGCAGGCGGGTCATCAGCAGGCCGGACGCGATGTTCGCCAGGCTGAAGCCCAGCAGGAGGCCGGCAAGGGTCTTCGATATCCAGTCCGGCCGCACCGGCCGCGGCCTGTCGCGCCGGCTGTCACGCTCGATGCTTGCGTCTGGCATGGGCGAGGGCTCCTGCATAGGGCAAAAGGGAGAGCACCAGCATCAGCGTGGTGCCGAGGACGAGGCTTGCGGTGAGCCGCTGCATCTCCTGCGCGAACGACCACCATGCGAGCAGCAGCATCAGGGTGCCCGCAGCGCATGCGGGTGTCCTGGGCCAGGGCGCGGCCCAGAGCCGCTGGTTGGGCGAGGCCGAATAGAGACCGAGGCAGGCGAGGGTGGCTGCGGCCAGGCCGAGCAGTGTGTAGACGGGCATGGCTTCCATGGTCCGGGGGCGGCGCCGCCCGGCCCGGAGGCCCGGCGGCGTGCCGGGGCTAGTGTACAGTACCAGTAATTAGCCCGCAGAGTAGGGCGAGTTTAACGAGGATTGAATCGGCGGTGGCGGTCCAGGTGGACGGTTT
>DAIMFM010000040.1:5721-14304 GCA_036724585.1 Burkholderiaceae bacterium
CCCATGCACTTCTTGTGCCTGCGATTTATTTGGACGATACACTAGGTCAGAACGACAGCTTCGTCGAGATCCGGAAGGTGCGCGGCGCGCCCGGCATCACGAAGCCGTCGCCGAAGGTTCCGAGCCAGTACTTCTTGTCGGCGACGTTCTCCACGCTGGCGTTGAAGCGCACCGGCGTGTTGCCGAACCGGGTCGCGTAGCTGGCCGCCAGGTCGAAGGTATGCCAGGAGGGCATCCGGAGCCGGTTGCGGGAATCCGTCCACTGCGAACTGGTGTAGTTGACCCGGGTGCCCACCTTGAGGCCCTGCACGGGCGACTGCCAGTCCACACCCAGGCGCACGCGCCAGTCGGGCGTGCCGAAGGAATCCAGCCCGGTGTTCCGCTGCTCCGATTCGATGTGGCTGATTCCACCCAGCAGTGAAAAATCCTGGGTCAGCTTGCCGAACACGCTCCATTCGACGCCCTGCAGGCGCTGCTCGCCATCCGCGACGCGGGCGTTCGCCGCGTTGGTGACGAAGGACGGCCGCCGGATCTGGAAGGCGCTGATGGTATGCGTCAGTTCCCCGGTCAGCAGCTTCACGCCGGCCTCGACCTGTTTCGTGACGATCGGCGGCAGCGATTCGCCTTCGTTGGCGAAGCCGGGCCCGACGACTTCGCCTGGCTGCAGGCCCTCGCTGTAGTTGCCGAAGAGCGAGACCCTGTCGCCCCAGGGGCGCAGCACCGCGCCCACCATCGGCGAGAAGCGGCTCTCGCTGTAGCCGTCGTACGGCGCCTTCACGGTCTGGTGGCGGCCGCCGACGGTCAGCAGCATCCGGTCGTCGGCGAAGCTCAGGGTGTCGGCGATGGCGACCGACGTGAACTTGAACTTGGTGGCGGCGCGCGCCGATTCCCAGCCGGTCCACTCGGGAGCCTCGGGGAAGACCGGCTGGACCGGCTCGTACATGTTGGTGGTGTAGCAGTAGTTGCAGGGCGTATTGTTCGTGCCCTCGCGCACCCGCAGGACGTTGAACGACAACTGCGCCCGGTGGCGGATCGCGCCGGTCTCGAACCTGGCGATCACGCCGGCCTCCGCGGTGCGGCGCTCGGAACGCGTGTCGACATGGTAGATCGCGCCCTGCGTGGTCCCGTCCAGGCCGGTGACGATGGCACGGGTGCCGGCGGGTCGAGCAGTACGCCGACTCCCGGGACGGCCGCGTTGCCCAGGAAGTTGAACATGCCGGGGCTGCCGTTCTCGATCTCGTTGACGCTGCTGTACAGGTCGAGCGAGAAGCGCGCCCTGTCACCGAGATAGTCGAGGCCGAGGGCTCCCATCCGGCGCTCCTGCTTCTCGTCCTCGGCGCCCCTGTCGCCGCTGCCGTAGACGCCGTTGAAGCGCAGGCCCAGGCGCCGCTCGGGACCGAAGCGCCTGCCGAGGTCCGCATGGACCTGGGCGTACGAATCGCTCGCGTAGCTCGCGGTGAGCTCGGCGATCGGCTCGCCCAGCGCCCGCTTGGTGACCATGTTGACGGTTCCCGCGACGCTGGACGCAGGCGGCATCCCGGACAGAAGGACGTTGGGACCGCGCAGCACCTCGACGCGCTCGAACAGCTCGACCGGCACCTGGTTGGCGGGGGCGATGCCGTAGAGGCCGTTGGTGCCGATGTCGATGGCGCCCATGTCGAGGCCGCGCAGGTTGAAGTTCTGCAGCATGTGGCCTTCGTTGGTGGTGAAGACGACGGCCGAATCGTTCTTGAGCACGTCCTGCAGCGTCAGCGCCGACCAGTCCTCGGCCAGTTCGCGGGTATAGGCGTTGACGTGCACCGGCGCGTCGACGATCGGGGTTGCCCCCAGGATGCCCAGGCGGGCGCCACTGGCGGCCTTCCGCCCCGGGGCGAGCCTCGGGAGGTCCTCGCGCTCGTACGTGTCCCGGACATTGATCTCCGGCAATGCGGTGATCCCCCTGCCGCTTGGCTCGGCGGCCTGCGTCGGGCCCTGGGCCATGGCCGCGGGAGCCGCCACGGCGGTGGCCATCGCCAGGACGAGGGAGCGGAACCGCGGCGCGCGGCCGGGCGGGTTCTTCATGTCGTTGTCCTCCATGCCGTCCCGCCGGCGAGGAGGCGTCAGGCAAGTCTTGTTGGTAAAGGCGAATGAGAAGTATACGCATTCGCAAGCATTTGCGCAGCCGCGATTCTTCGGCGCGAGGGTACGATCCCGCAAGTGACCGACCGGGAGGGGACGACGATGACGAATCGCGAGGACCGCGGCGAGGTGTTCAAGCCCGCATCGCTACATACCTGCAGGGCCAATGCGGCGCTCGGGACGCGGCTGGATTTCTCCGACGAGAGCTGCTTCGATGACGCACGGCGCGGCTTCATCGACACCCTGCCCGACGCCCGGATCGAGACCGCCGACGGGCGTGCGGTCTGGGACCTGTCGTCCTATGCGTTCCTGGAGGCGCTCGATCCGCCCGATTCGGTCAATCCCAGCCTCTGGCGGCTGGCGCGGCTCAACCGGATCCACGGGCTGTTCGAGGTATGCGAGCGCATGTACCAGGTGCGCGGCTTCGACATCGCCAACATCACCATCATCGAAGGCGATACCGGCCTGATCCTGATCGACCCGCTGACGGTGTGCGAGTCCGCCGCCGCCGCGCTCGCCCTCTATCGCAGGCACCGGGGCGACCGGCCCGTCCGGTGCGTCATCTACAGCCACAGCCATGTCGACCACTACGGCGGCGTCGAGGGCGTCGTCACAGCCGCCGCAGTGGCACGCGGCGAGGTCCAGGTGATCGCGCCCGAGGGCTTCATGGAGGCGGCCGTCTCCGAGAACGTCCTGGCCGGCGTGCCCATGCGCAGGCGCGCCATGTTCCAGTTCGGGCCCACGCTCGCCGCGGGACCTCGATCGCATGTGGACGCCGGGCTGGGCAAGACCATGGGGCGGGGCACGATCAGCCTGGTCGAGCCCACCATGCTGGTCAGCCAGCCGATGGAGAGGCACGTCATCGACGGCGTCGAGATCGTGTTCCAGCTCACGCCCGAGACGGAGGCGCCGGCGGAGATGAATTTCTTCTTCCCGCAATTCGGCGTGCTGAACCTCGCCGAAAACGGCTGCCACACGATGCACAACCTGTGTCCATTGCGCGGTGCGCGCACACGCGACGCCCTGGCCTGGTCGAAGTACCTCGATGCGGCGCTCGACGAGTTCATCGACCGGACCGACGTGGTGATCGCCCAGCACCACTGGCCCACCTGGGGCCGCGATCGCGCACGACGCTTCATCACCGAACAACGCGACCTGTACCGGGTGATGCACGACCAGTGCCTGCGGCTCATGAGCCATGGCCTGACGCCGAACGAGATCGCGGCGACGTTCCGCATGCCCGCCTCGCTCGCGTCGCGATGGCATGCGCGCCCGTACTACGGTGCCATCGCGCACAACCTCCGGGCGATCTATGCGCACTACATGGGGCCCTACGACGGTCATCCGGCGAGCCTCGATCCCCTGCCGCCCGATGAGGCGGCGCGCAGGACGCTCGAGTACATGGGCGGCGCCCCAGCGGTGCTCGAGCGCGCCCGCCGGGACTTCGAGGCGGGCGACTACCGCTGGGTGGTCGAAGTGGGTCGGCACCTGGTCTTCGCCGACCCGGGCAACCGGCCCGCCCGCGAGCTGGTGGCCGACGCCATGGAGCAGCTCGGCTACCAGAGCGAATCCTCGACCTGGCGCAACGCCTACCTGCTGGGTGCCAAGGAGCTGCGCTTCGGCGCCCCCAGGCCCGGCCCGGGAAGCGTCATCAGCCGCAAGGTGGTGTCGATGCTGCCCATGGCGATGTTCTTCGACTACCTCGCCATCCGGGTGAACGCGGACAGGGCCGAGGGGCTGCAGCTGCGCCAGGACTGGCGCATGGCGGACGAAGGCAGCGTGCATCGGCTGACCCTGAGCCATTCGGCCCTCAGCCACCTGCCGGGTTCCCATGGGGCGCACGCCATGGCCACGGTCTCGACCACCCGGGAGCAGCTCGCGGCCATCGTCGCCGCGGGCGAGCCGCTTGCGAGGGCGCCCGACGGTGGCCTGCTGGAGATCGCGGGCGATGCGTCGGTGGTGCGCCGACTGTTCGGGACCTTCGACGAATTTCCTTCCAACTTCAACATCGTCGAGCCCTGATGCCGGCGTCGGGCCCCATGGGAAATCCCCAATGTTTCATGAAGGAAATCTTGAAACAATCGAATCATGGAGCTTGCCGACGTCCGGTCCCGCATCGAATCGCGCTTCGAATCGCTCAGCCCCGAACTGAAGCGTGCGGCCCGGTGGCTGGCCGCCAATCCGGCGGACATCGGCCTGTATTCGATGCGCACGGTGGCGCGCCGCGCCAGTGTGCAGCCCGCCACGCTCACCCGACTGTCGCATGCCCTCGGCTTCGAACGCTACGAGGACTTGCGCCAGCCGTTCCGAGCGGGGCTCACCCTGGTCCAGGCCGGCGACTACGCCGGTCGTGCGGCCATGCTGCAGGCCCGGGAAGACCCCATCGGACGACGGGCCGAGGCCATCAATGCGATGCAGCGGGCGAACGTGGCGTCGGTGCTGGACGGCCCCTGGACCAACGATTTCGAAACCGCCGCCAAGGCCCTGCTCGCGGCTCGGCGCGTCGGTGTGCTGGGATTGCGGGCGAGCCACGGAGTCGCGCATCATTTCCAGTACCTGCTGGACATGCTGCGCGATGGAACCATGCTGCTGACCGACACCGCCGGTACGCTGCTCGACCAGGTCCATGGCCTGGGGCCCCCCGACCAGCTGGTGATCTTCAGCCAGGCGCCGTACACGCGCCTTGCGCGTGAGGTGGCGCGCAAGACGGCGGGCCGCGGCACCGGCCTGCTGGCGATCACCGACAGCCCGCTGTCGCCGATCGCGAGGCCGGCGCGGCACGTGCTGCTCGCGCATACCGACACCCCGTCCTACTTCCAGTCGGTGAGCGGCGCGGTCGCCCTCGGCGAAACCCTCCTGCAGGCGATCGCCTCCCTGGGCGGCGAGACCGTCCTCGACCGCCTGCGGACCATCCAGGGCCACCGCGAGGCCGAGCGGGCCTACATCGATCCGGCCACCGCCACCAGTCGTTACCTCCGGAGTGCGCCGTGACCGCGGTCTTCCACCGGCATCTCTCGCGCGGCTACCCCACGGCGGTATCCGGCGAGGGCGTCTACCTGCGCGACAGCGAGGGCAGGGACTACATCGACGCCTCGGGCGGCGCGGCGGTGTCCTGCCTCGGCCATGGCCATCCGGAAGTGCTCGAGGCCATGCGCGCGCAACTCGGGCGCCTCGCGTACGCCCACACCAGCTTCTTCACCACCGAGGTCGCGGAGGAACTCGCGGCCGACCTGGTCCGGCGCGCGCCAGCGGGAATGACGCATGCGTACTTCGTCTCCGGCGGCTCCGAAGGGGTCGAGGCCGCCCTCAAGATGGCGCGCCAGTACTACGTCGAGATCGGCCAGCCCGGCCGGTCGCGCTTCATCGCGCGTCGCCAGAGCTATCACGGCAATACGCTGGGCGCGCTCGCGGTGGGGGGCAATGCGTGGCGCCGGGCGCAGTTCGCGCCGCTGCTCGTGGATGTCGAGCATGTCTCGCCCTGCTACGAGTACCGGGACCGCGCCGTCGGCGAGACGCCTGAGCAGTACGGCGAGCGGCTCGCGCGCGAACTCGACGCGACGATCGAACGGCTCGGCCCGGAACGGGTCATCGCCTTCGTGGCGGAGACCGTCGGCGGCGCGACGGCGGGCGTGCTGACCCCCGTTCCCGGCTACTTCCGGCGCGTGCGCGAAGTCTGCGACCGCCATGGCGTCCTGCTCATACTCGACGAAGTCATGTGCGGCATGGGGCGCTGCGGCACCTTGCACGCCTGCGAGGCCGAGGGCGTGGTGCCCGACCTGATGGTCATCGCCAAGGGCCTGGGCGGAGGCTACCAGCCGATCGGGGCGGTGCTCGCGCAGGGCCGCATCGTGGATGCGATGCGCGAGGGCAGCGGCTTCTTCCAGCATGGCCACACCTACATCGGCCATGCCACCGCCTGCGCGGCGGCGCTGGCGGTCCAGCGGGTGATCGAGCGCGACGGGCTGGTCGCGCAGGTACGCAGCCGCGGCGAACGGCTCATGCAGGGGCTGCGCTCCGCCCTGGGCGATCATCCCAACATCGGGGACATCCGCGGCCGCGGCCTCTTCGTCGGCCTCGAGTTCGTCCGGGACCGCGACTCCCGCGAGGCCTTCGATCCGACGCTGCAGCTGCATGCGGCGCTCAAGCGCATCGCCATGGAGCACGGGCTGATGTGCTATCCGATGGGCGGCACCATCGACGGGCGGCGGGGCGACCATGTGTTGCTCGCGCCGCCGTTCATCGTGTCGGAGGACGAGATCGACGAGATCGTCCTCCGGCTGCAACGGGCGATCCACCGGACGCTCGAATCCGTGCGCGCCGGTTCCCGCAACTGATTTCACCAAGAGAGGAAGTACCAACATGAAACGATCGACTCGCTCCATGTCCCGTCTGCGTCCCGTGGCGCTGGCCGCGTCCGTCGCGTTCGCGGCATTCGCCGCCCTGGGCAGCGGCCCGGCCGTCGCCCAGCAGAAGTTCGTCACCATCGGCACCGGTGGCGTGACGGGGGTGTACTACGCCGCGGGCGGCGCGGTATGCCGCCTCGTCAACAAGGACCGTGCCTCCCACAACATCCGGTGTTCGGTCGAATCCACCGGCGGTTCGGTCTTCAACGTCAACACCATCAAGGCGGGCGAGCTCGACCTCGGCTTCGTCCAGTCGGACGTCCAGTTCAATGCGCTGAAGGGTGTGGGCCAGTTCAAGGACGCCGGCGCCTACGAGGACCTGCGCGCCGTGTTCTCGGTCCATCCGGAACCGTTCACCGTGGTCGCGCGCAAGGAAGCCAACGTCAAGGAGTTCGCCGACTTCAAGGGCAAGCGCTTCAACGTGGGCAACCCGGGCTCGGGGACACGGGCGTCGATGGACGAGTTGATGGAGGCCCTCGGCTGGACGGTCGACGATTTCTCGCTCGCCTCGGAACTGAAGGCCGACGAGCACGGCCCGGCATTGTGCGACGGCAAGATCGACGGCTTCTTCTATGCCGTCGGCCACCCGAGCGCCAACATCCAGGACCCGACCACCACCTGCGGTGCGCAGCTCGTGTCGCTGAAGGGCCCCGAGATCGACAAGCTCCTCGAGGGCAAGCCGTACTACGCCAAGGCGACGATCCCGGGCGGCCTGTATCCCAACAATCCGCAGGACACCGAGACCTACGGCGTGCTCGCAACGCTCGTCACCTCCACGAGGGTGCCGGCCGACACGGTCTACCAGATCGTGAAGTCCGTGTTCGAGAACTTCGACGAGTTCAAGCGGCTGCACCCGGCGCTCGCCAACCTCACGCCGGAAGCCATGGTGAAGAACGGCCTGTCGGCGCCGCTGCATGAGGGCGCGGTGCGCTACTACAAGGAGAAAGGCTGGGTGAAGTAGGCATCGCAACGTCCGCAAGGGCGTTGATTCCACGGCCGCGGGCGGTGTTACGCCCGCGGCCGGCACGGAAGAGGCGAGGGAGCCGTGGCAGAGACAACGAGAACAACAACGGATGATGCTCCCGATACGGAGATGCTCCAGGACATGGTTGCCCAGGCCGACACGGGCGGCCGCAAGCCGGGCAGCCGTATCGTCGCGGGGCTCATCGCCTGCCTGGCCATCGCCTGGTCCCTCTGGCAGCTCTTCTATGCCAGCCCGCTGCCGTTCACCTTCGGCGTGGGCATCATCAACGACACCGAGGCCAGGTCGCTGCACCTGGCGATCGGCATCTTCCTCGCGTTCCTCGTCTTCCCGGCGTTCAGGTCGTCGCCACGCGACCGGGTGCCGATCGCCGACTGGGTGCTCGCGATCGTGGCGAGCTTCTGCGCCGCCTACCTGATCCTCTTCTACCGGGAGCTCGCCGAGCGGCCGGGGCAGCCCAACAGCATGGACCTGTGGACGGGGGTCATCGGCATGGTGCTGTTGCTCGAGGCGACACGCCGCTCGGTGGGCTGGCCGATGGCCGTGCTCGCCATCTTCTGCCTCGTCTATGTCTTCGCCGGCCCCTACATGCCCGACGTGCTCATGCACAAGGGCGCGTCGATCTCCCGGACCATGTCGCAGATGTGGCTGACCACCGAAGGCGTGTTCGGCGTCGCGCTCGGCGTGTCGGTATCGACGATCTTCGTCTACGTGCTCTTCGGATCGCTGCTCGCTCGCGCGGGCGGCGGCAACTACATGATGCAGGTGTCCTTCGCCGTGCTCGGCCACATGCGCGGCGGCCCGGCGAAGGTCGCGGTCGTGTCCTCGGCGCTCAACGGCGTGGTGTCGGGGTCCTCGGTGGCCAACGTCGTGTCGGGCGGCATCTTCACCATCCCGCTGATGAAGCGCTCGGGCTACGGTGGCGTCAAGGCGGGCGCCATCGAGACGATGGCGTCGGTCAACGGCCAGATCATGCCGCCGGTCATGGGCGCGGCGGCGTTCCTGATGACCGAGTACGTGGGCATCCCGTATTCCGACGTCGTCAAGCATGCCCTCCTGCCGGCCTGCCTCGCCTACATC
>DAIMFM010000040.1:14314-15937 GCA_036724585.1 Burkholderiaceae bacterium
ACTCAAGCTCGGGCTCGAGCCCATGGTCGCGCCGCAGAAGCGGCCGATCGCCGACAAGCTGAAGGGCTACGGCCTGGGCCTGTTCGGCAGCATCGTCGTGATCTGCCTCGTCTACTACGCCATCATCGGCGCGCGCGCGGTGCTCGGCGAGGACGCAGGCGGTGTGGTGGCCCTCATCCTCGGGGTCCTGTACCTCGTGTCCACCTGGCAGGTCGCCCGCGCCCCGGACCTGCCCCAGGACATCGACATCCGGAACCCGGTGCGGCCGGAAACCTGGCCCACGGTACGAGCGGGGCTGCACTTCCTGATCCCGATCGGTGTGCTCATCTGGATGCTGATGGTCGACGAGACCTCGCCCTCGCTGGCCGCCTTCTGGGGTTGCGCGACGCTGCTCTTCCTGATGCTCACCCAGCATGCGCTGGTGGGGCTCTTCCGCGGACGGGCGGGAGAGCTGCTGGCCGGCCTGAAGCTGGGCGCCGTCGACGCCATCGGCGGGCTGGACAACGGGGCGCGCAACATGATCGGCATCGCGGTCGCCACCGCCACGGCCGGCATCATCGTCGGCACGATCACGCTGACGGGCCTCGGTTTTCGCATGACCGACCTGGTCGAGCTGATCAGCGGCGGCAACATCATGCTGATGCTGCTGTTCACCGCATTCATATGCCTCATCCTCGGGCTGGGGGTGCCGACCACCGCCAACTACATCCTGGTGGCGAGCCTGATGGCGCCCGTGGTGGTGGAACTCGGTGCCCAGGCCGGCGTCATCATTCCGCTCATCGCGGTGCACATGTTCGTCTTCTACTTCGGCATCATGGGCGACATCACGCCGCCGGTCGGCCTGGCGACGTTCGCGGCGGCCGCGATCTCCGGCGAGGACCCGATCAAGACCGGGGTTCAGGGCGCCACCTATGCGTTGCGCACCGTCGTCCTTCCCTTCCTGTGGATGTTCAATCCGCAGATCCTGCTCATCGGTATCGACGGCTGGTTCAACCTGCTCGTGGTCGTCACGACCACGATCGTCGCGATGCTCGTCTTCGCCGCGGTTACCATGGGGTGGTTCCGTACCCGCTCGCGCTGGTGGGAGAACCTGCTGCTGCTGCTGGCGGTGTTCATCCTCTTCCGGCCCAACTTCTTCATGGACATGCTCTACGACCCCTACAAGACGGTGCCGGCAAGCGAATGGTCCAGGGTGGTGGAGGGGATCCCCGAAGACGGACGATTCATCGTCAGCATCTCGGGCGTCACGATCGAGGGCGAGGAGAAATCCAAGTCGCTCGCGCTGCGGCTCGGCCCGCCCGACGAGCCGCGCAAGCGCCTGTCGGATGCGGGGCTCACCATCCTGCCCTTCGGCGATGCGATCCAGATCGCCGGCGTGCGCTTCGGCTCCCCGGCCCGGAAGGCCGGCTTCGAGCAGGGCTGGCAGATCGACGGCGTGGTCGTTCCGGCGGACCGGCCGGCGCCCGAATGGGTCCTGCCCTTCGGGCTGCTGATGGTCGGCTTCATCTGGTGGCTGCAGGGGCGGCGCATGGAGCCCGCGCCGCGCAAGCAGGCGGTCGCCGCATGAGTGGCGCCGGTGCCAGCCCCTAGGATCCGGCGCGGGGCCGCGCGGCAGCATCGAGG
>DAIMFM010000041.1:0-8855 GCA_036724585.1 Burkholderiaceae bacterium
GACGATGCCGCCGGGCGGCAGGCGGAACGACAGGTTCTCGATCAGCAGCCGGTCGTCGTAGGACTTGCGCAGGCCTTCGGCCTCGACGGTATTGACGATGAGGATGTCCACCGATTCGAAGGATTCGGTGGGGACGAACTGGAATGCGTAGCGGTTGTACTGGCTGTGCCGGAAGACGATCTCGATCAGCCGCGCGTCGCGCGGGTCGAGACCCGCTGCCGCCACGCGGTACAGGGGTTTGTCCATCATCGCGTCATGCCCTGACGCATTCTGCCGGCTGCCATCGCCCGATTGTGGCCCGGCGGGGGCTCGAATTGAAAGCCTGCCGGTGCTCGGCGGGCGGGCTCTCGAGGGCTCCTCCGACCGCCGGCGCCCGGGGCCGGCCGGTCGGTAGGTGCCCATGCTAGGATCCGCCGCAAGGAGCCCCCCAATGAGCGAAGCAGACTATTTCGGGTTCGACACCCTCTCGGTGCATGCGGGCGCCCTCCCCGCCCCCGCCACCGGCGCACGCGTCACGCCGATCCACCTGAGCACGTCGTTCTCCTTCCGCGATTCCGACCAGGCCGCCTCGCTGTTCAACATGGAGCGTTCCGGCCACGTCTACAGCCGCATCAGCAACCCGACGGTGTCGGTGCTCGAAGAGCGGATCGCCGGGCTCGAGCAGGGCGTCGGCGCGATCGCCACGGCCAGCGGCCAGGCGGCCTTCCACCTGGCCATCGCGACCATCGCGGGCGCCGGCTCGCACATCGTGGCCTCGCGGGCGGTCTACGGCGGATCGCACAACCTGCTCCAGTACACCCTGCCGCGCTTCGGCATCGAGACCACCTTCGTCGATCCTCGCGACATCGACGCGTGGCGCGCGGCCATCCGGCCCGAGACCCGCCTGCTGTTCGCCGAATCCGTGGGGAACCCGGGCCTGGACGTGCTCGACATCCCGACCGTCGCGGCGATCGCCCACGACGCCGGCCTGCCGCTGCTCGTGGACTCGACCTTCACCACGCCCTGGCTGCTGCGGCCCTTCGAACATGGCGCCGACCTGGTGTACCACTCGGCTACCAAGTTCCTCTGCGGCCACGGCACGGTCGTCGGCGGGGTGCTGGTCGATTCGGGGGCCTTCGACTGGGATGCATCGGGCAAGTTCCCGGAACTCACCGAGCCCTACGACGGGTTCCACGGCATGGTCTTTTCCGAGGAATCCACCGTGGCGCCGTTCCTGCTGCGCGCCCGCCGGGAAGGCCTGCGTGATTTCGGCGCCAGCATGAGCCCGATGAATGCCTTCCAGATCCTGCAGGGCGTCGAGACGCTGCCCCTGCGCATGGCCAGGCACATCGAGAACACGCGACGGATCCTGCAGTTCCTCGACGGGCATCCCCAGGTGGCGTCGGTCTCGCATCCCGACCTGCCTTCGCATCCGGACCACGAGCTCGCCGCGCGGCTGATGCCCCGCGGCTGCAGCGCGGTGTTCAGCTTCGAGCTTGCCGGCGATCGCGAGGCGGGCCGGCGCTTCGTCGAGAACCTCGGCCTGTTCTCACACCTGGCCAACGTCGGCGACGCCCGCTCCCTCGTCATCCATCCCGCCTCCACCACGCACTTCCGGATGGATACGGCGGCGCTCGAAGCCGCCGGCATCCGCGAGGGCACGCTGCGCCTGTCGATCGGGCTCGAGGACGCGGACGACCTGATTTCCGACCTCAAGGGCGCCTTCCGCGCCGCTGCGAAAGCCTGACATGTGGATCGAGACTCCGGGGCGCAAGCTCTACGCATACACCGGCGGACGCGACTTCGATGCGACGCAGCCCACCGTCGTGTTCGTCCATGGCGCGCAGCATGACCACAGCGTCTGGATCCTGCAGACGCGCTATTTCGCCCACCACGGCCGCTCGGTCCTTGCGCTCGACCTGCCCGGACACGGCCGCAGCGACGGCCCGCTCGACACCAGCATCGAGGCGATGGCCGACAGCGTCCTCGCCGCCCTGGCCGGCGCCGGCGTCGAACGGGCCGCGATCGTCGGCCACAGCATGGGATCGCTGATCGCGCTCGAGTGCGCCGCCCGGGCGCCCGACAGGATCGACCGGATCGCACTGCTGGGCGCGGCCTACCCGATGAAGGTGTCCGACGCCCTGCTCGAGGCGGCGGCCAGCGACGAATCCAGGGCCATGGACATGATCAATCGCTGGTCGCACAGCGGGATCAATTTCCGGCCCGGGGCTCCCGCGCCGGGATTCTCGGTGTACTGGCAGAACCGCAGGCTGATGGCGCGCCAGGCGCCCGGCACGCTCCTGTCCGACTTCCAGGCCTGCAACAACTACGGGGGCGGGCTCGATGCGGCTGCCGCCGTGAAGTGCCCCGTGCTGTTCGTGGTGGGCGGCCGCGACATGATGACGCCTCCGAAGGCCGCCGCGGGGCTTGCCGACGCGATCGCCGCCGCACCCGCGGGCGTCCGGCCCGACCGGGTGCTCATTCCCGGTTGCGGCCATGCCATGATGAGCGAAAGGCCCGACGAGGTGCTCGCCGCCCTGCGCGACTTCCTCTAGGCCTGGTCGCAAGGCGCCCGGTCGACCGGGCAGGCGGGTGCTTCGTTGCCCGCGACGCCGGCGATCCAGCGATCGAGCGGCAGGTCGAGCCCCGGTGCGGGCACCCCTTCCAGCGGACCGCCCCAGACGCCGGCGAACAGGCGCGCCAGCGTCATCTCGCCGGCCGGCCTGCTGAGCGACCAGTGCTCCAACCAGACCGGGTCCTGTTCCGGGTCGGCCTGCGCCTCCACCTCCACCATGCGGTCGACATAGCCATGGGCCGCGGCCAGTCGCACCGCCCGCTCGGCACGCGCCGAATCATCGTCGAACGATTCCCGCCATGCCTGCGCCCGCAGGCCCTGGCCGTGGCCCAGCGGCGCACGCTCCGCGAGCAGGCGGACGATGGCAAGGGCGTCGGCGAAGCTGTCCGCCGGGCTCGGAACCGGGCTCGGCGCGATGTCGTGCGACCAGTAGCGCAGGTTGGAGGCGAGCAGCGCGCCCAGCAACACGAGGAGCCAGACCATGAACAGCCAGACCAGCAGCACCGGCAGGACGCTGAACGCGCCGTAGATCACGGTGTACGTCGAGATGTTGGCGAGATAGCTGCCGAGCGCATTGCGCAGGCCCTCGACGAGCAGCGTGGTGGCAAGCGCCGCGATCGCCGCTTCGTGCCAGCGCACCGTCGTGTTCGGCACCAGCCGGTAGAGCAGCAGCAGACCGATGCCGGTGGCCAGCCAGGTGAGCGACGCGAACCAGAACCGGCGCGCCGCCTCGTACTCGCCGCCGCCGAGCCACTGGCCGACGAAGATGCCATTGGCGCTTATGCTGGCGCCGATCACGAGGGGCGCCACCGTCAGCAACGCCCAGTAGAGCGTCAGCCGCTGCGTCAGGGGCCGTGGCCGGGCGGCACCCCAGATGCGATTGAGGCTCCGGTCGATCGTCAGCAGGCAGCCGAGCGCGGTGGCGAAGAACAGGACGGCACCGGCCATCGACAGGCGGCTCGCCTGCGCCGCGAAGCCGTTGACGTACTCCAGCACCGTCTCGCTGATCGCCGACGGGAACAGGTGGCGGGCGAAGAATCCCTGCAAGGCCTCGCGAAACGAATCGAAGACCGGCAGGGCCGCGAGCACCGAGAGCACGATCGAGAAGATCGGCACGAGCGCGAGCAGGGACAGGAAGGCAAGGCTCGCGGCCGTGTTCTGCAGGTGCAGCTCGCGGGTCTGGCGCACCATCCGCAGCAGCAATCGGCCGAGCCGCTGGTTGAAGGACTGGGCTGGGCTGGGCTCGGCCATGGCGTCATATGATACTTTGCGGCTCCCGTCCCGTCGCATCGTTCCCGCCTCTCCGTCGTGATTCCCTCGCCCCGTCTGCTCGCCACCGCGGGCTGCATCCTCATGGTCGCGCTCGGCGTCGCCTGGGAGGCATGGCTCGCCCCGATCCGGCCCGGCGCCTGGATACTCGCCCTCAAGATGCTGCCGCTCGCCCTGGGCTTGCCCGCCATCGCCCGCGGCAATCGCCGTGCCTACCAATGGTGGTCGATGGGCATCCTGCCCTACTTCGCCGAGGCCATCGTGCGCGCGACCAGCGATACCGGCCCGTCGGTGCCGCTGGCCTGGATGCAGACCGGGCTCGCGGTGTTCACCTACTGTGCGATCCTCGCCCATGTGCGAGGCACGCGCCCGCCGCGCGTCCCCTAGGGACTGGCTGTCGCCACGGGCCCGGCGGCCTGCGCCGTCATCGGACCGACCGCATCGAGCGCCCTGAGGATCAGGTCCGGATCGTCCTCGCGCAGGAGCGCCGCATCGCTCAGCGTGCGGCGCCAGCGACGCGCCCCCGGCATGCCATTGAACAAGCCCAGGATATGCCGGGTGACGGCGCGCAGGGCCACGCCTTCGCGCAGTCGCCCGCGGGCATAGTCGCGCATCGCCAGGGCGACCGCGGTGCGGTCCGGCGCGGGCCCGGTGCGACCGAACCAGCGGGCGTCCACGTCGGCGAGCAGCCATGGGTTCTCGTAGACGGCGCGCCCGAGCATCGCGCCGTCGAGCCCCCTGGCCGCCGCGACGGCCGATTCGTGCTCGCCGAGCCCCCCGTTCAGCACGAAGCGCAGCGCCGGGAAGTCCCGCTTGAGGCGATGCACGATCTCGTAGCGCAAGGGTGGTATCCGGCGATTGTCCTTGGGGCTGAGCCCCTCGAGCCACGCATTGCGCGCATGGACGATGAAGAGTTCGCAGCCGGCTGCCGCGACGGCGCCGACGAAGTCGCGCACGAAGCCGTAGCTCTCGTCGCGCCCGATGCCGATCCGGTGCTTCACCGTCACCGGCACATCGACCGCGTCACGCATCGCGGCGACGCAGTCGGCGACGCGCATCGGCTCGGCCATCAGGCAGGCGCCGAACGCGCCGCGCTGGACCCGTTCGCTCGGGCAGCCGCAGTTGAGGTTGATCTCGTCGTAGCCGCTGTCCGCGCCGATGCGGGCGGCGGCGGCGAGCTCCGCCGGCTCGCTGCCGCCGAGCTGCAGCGCCACCGGATGCTCGGCCGCGTCGAACCCGAGTACCCGCGCACGGTCGCCGAGCAGGACCGCCCTGGTCGACAGCATCTCGGTGTAGAGGCGCGCATGCCGGCTCAGCAGCCGATGGAAATAACGGCAGTGCCGGTCGGTCAGGTCGACCATGGGGGCGACGCAGAACGCATGGGTCCGGGCGGGAGTCATGGGCGAATTCTAGTCGAGCCGGGGACGTCGCTTCCGCGGGGACGTCCCTTCGCGGAGGCGGATCGCCTCGGGTGACCGGTGCAGGCGCCATGCACCATGCACAATGGTATGGCCTTGCACTTTTCCCCTTGACGCCACGGAGTACGCATGAAACCCCGGATGGACTATTTCGCCGCCGCCCCGAACGAGATGAAGGCGATGCTCGCCTTCGAGACCGCCACCCGCGACAGCGGCCTGCCGAAGACCCTGGTCGAGCTCGTCAAGATCCGGGCATCCCAGATCAACGGCTGCGCCTACTGCATCCACATGCACACCCGTGACGCGCGGGCGGCCGGCGAGACGGAGGAACGCATCTACCTGCTGTCGGCATGGCGCGAGTCCCCGCTCTACACGGCGCAGGAACGCGCCGCCCTCGCCTGGACCGAGGCGCTGACGCTGCTGCCGCAGACCGGGGCGCCCGACGAGGACTACGAGGCGGTGCGCGCGCAGTTCGCCGAAGCCGATGTGGTGCGGCTGAGCCTGCTGATCGGCGCGATCAATGTCTGGAACCGCCTGGCCGTGGGCTTTCGGTCGGTGCATCCGGTGGACGGCGACCAGCCGGGACGCAGCCGCGACTGACTCGCAGGCCGTCGGATGCGGCGGCGCGCTCAGGCATCGTCCCGGTCGAGCGGGATGACGTCGACGGCGATGTCGTTGGCGTGTTCGCCGGCGGCGACGATCACGCCGTCGATCGGCGCCACGTCGGCATAGCTGCGCCCCATCCCGATCCGGATGTGGTCGCTCGACGCGAAGATCGCATTGGTGGGATCCAGCCCGATCCAGCCCGTGTCGGGCCCGCCCCAGGCCGCCACCCATGCATGCATGGCGTCCGCGCCCTCGAGCCGGGCGCTGCCCGGCGGCGGGATCGTGCGCAACAGGCCGCTCACGTACGCGACCGGCAGGCCGATCGCGCGCATCCCGGCGATCATCAGGTGGGCGAAGTCCTGGCACACCCCGGCGCCGCCACGCATGAACTCGAGCGCGGTGGTGCTCACGTCCGTCGCGCCCGGCGTATAGCTGAAATCCGCGTGGATGCGTCGCCCGAGTTCGGCGGCAGCCTCGATGACCGGGCGGCCCGGCGGGAAACTCGGCGCGACGTAGTCGACGAGGGCGGCATCCGCGGTGGTCATCCGGCAGGGAAACACGAAATGCGCCGGCGCGCGCGCGGACAGGTCCGTCATGCCCGGCACCGAGTCGCGGATGGATTCCCAGGGCGGAGAGTCGAGGACCGGCTCGCCGGCGTTGACGCGAACCCGGGCAGCGAACTGGATCGCGAGCCGGTCGTGCAGCATGTCGAGCGCGAACATCAGCGTCCGGTTGCCGAAATGGTCGATGTCCGGCCACTGCCCCGAGGGCTGCGGGTCGATTTCCAGGCTGGATTCGAGGACCTGCTGGCCCGCGTCGGCCTCCGGCTCGATGCGCAGCATATGCTTGGCGAACGGTACGCGCGACCCGTAGCGGTACGCGATCGCGACCCGGACATCGTAGAGGGTCGAGGCGCTCATGATGCTGCCGGCGTCGCGGGATCCGCGTCGGGGCCGTCGCCCGGCACGAAGTCACCTTCCGAGAAGAAGGAATCGCCCACGCGCGCCGCGATTTCATGGATCGTGGCCATGGCCTCCTCGAGAAAGGCATCGTCGACCGCCATTGCGCGAGTCTGCGCGAGCCGGGACTGGAGGCGCCGGGCCTTCACTTCCAGGTCGGCGGGCATCTCGCCGCCGGCGCGGCCGGCGAGCGCGGCCGCATGCTCGACGATCCGGTCAACCTGGAACGCCACCGAACGGGGGTTGCCCGGGTCGAGTACCGCGAGGTCGATGACCGTCACTCGCGACGCCTGGATCGAATAGCGCTGGCGATAGGTGATCGAGCTGTCGATCAGTTCGAGAAGGACATCGCAACCCAGCGGTGCCATCGCCCCGGCCGCGAAACGCAGCGCGAAGCGCAAGGTCGCCGTGGCCCGCTCGATGCGCCGGCCGGTTTCGAGGTACAGCCAGGAGGTGTGCCGGCTCATGTTCTCCTGCGCCAGGCCAGAGAATGCCGAGACGAGGCGCAGCGACTGTCCGATGCGCTCGGTGAGGTCGTTCTCGGTCGCGGCCGGCCCGCAGGGCGTGGCGGCGAGCGCGTCGAGGTCGCGCAGCGCCCGCCAGCCATCGGGCGAGAACCGGTCCCGCACGCGCGCGGCGGCATTGAAGGCCGATCCCACGATCCGCGGCAGGCCGTCGCAGGCCGCGCGTGCCACTTCCATCGGCCCCGCCTCGGGATCGAAGGCGTCGCGCACCCCGAGCACGACCAGGGCGCCGGCGAGCGCGCCCTGGATCGGCGCGGCATCATCGGGTTCGTCGGTCAATCGCCTGATGTAGGCGCGCAGCAGGCGCAGCGCGGCGTCGATGCGCTCGACGTAGCGGCCCAGCCAGAAGAAGTTGTCCGCCGCGCGCGATGGCAGGGCGCCGGTATGGCGCCGGACCGCGGCGTCGTGCTCGCCGGGAAGCAGGGTCTTCGAATCCACGGGCCCGTCGGCGATGACCCAGACGTCGGCCGACTGGCCGCCGGCCCGCAGCGAGATCGCCAGGGGGTTGACGCCCGCCGAGACCTGGCAGAACGCGCCCGGCATCACCTTCCAGCCGTATCGCGTGCGGGCGACGAAGACGCGCAGGAGAAAGGGGTGCGGCTGCAGGCGCTCGCCGTCCCACACCGGCATCGTCGAGAGCTTCACCATCTCCTGGCCGACGAAATCGATGCCCCGCCGCTCGATCGCGGCGACCAGGCGCGCGCGTTCGGCCGCATCGAGCGTCGCGCCCGGCACCGGCCCGCCGGGCAGGCCCTCCTGCATCGCGACGCCTTCGTGGGCGGGCCCCACGAGCAACTCGTCGAACTGCTCGAGCACGACGCGGCGGGCGCCGGGCTGGCCGCACCACCACGTCGCGATGCTCGGCAACGCAGGCGCCCGCCCGAGCAGGTGTTCGGCAATGCCCGGCAGGAAGGCGAGCAGGGCCCGGGACTGCACAAGCCCGGCGCCGAGGGAGTTGGCGATCCGCATGTTGCCGGCGCGGACCGCCCTGACGAGCGCGGGAACGCCGATCTGCGAGGCCGAATCGAGAAAGAGGGGGTCGGCCGCGGCGCCGTCGAGTCGCCGCCACAGGACGTCGATCGCCTGAAGGCCCTTGACCGTCCGGACGTAGGCCATGGCCTCGCGCACGGTGAGGTCGCCTCCTTCGACGAGCAGCAGCCCGAGATAGCGGGCGAGGTAGGCATGCTCGAAGTAGGTCTCGTTCTCGATCCCGGGCGTGAGCAGGCCGATCCGGGCACCGGATCCGGCCCCGAGCCCGGACAGGGTGCGCCGGAACGCATCGAAGAAGTCCGCAAGCCGGTGCACCCGCATGCGGCGAAACAGGGTCGCCAGCGAGCGCTCGATCGCCATCCGGTTCTGGAGCGCGTAGGCGGCTCCCGACGGCGCCTCGCTGCGATCGTCCAGGACCCACCAGCGACCATCGGGCCCGCGTCCGACGTCGGCCGCATAGAACGCGAGATGCCCCTGCTCCTGCGTGTTATCCACCATCGGTCGCATGAATTTTTTAGTGACGGCGACCACCGAG
>DAIMFM010000041.1:8865-14042 GCA_036724585.1 Burkholderiaceae bacterium
CCGGGACTGCCCGCGACCACCGCGGCCGGCAGCATGCCCGAACGCACGAGCGCCTGGGGCCCATAGGCGTCGCGCAGGATCGCCTCGAGCACTTCGGCACGCTCGACCAGGCCGGCGCTCAGCTTCGCCCATTCGCCCGGTGCCATGAGCAGGGGCATGTGGGCGAGCGGCCACGGCCTTTCGGCGCCGCCGACTTCATCGTAGGTTCGATAATAGACGCCGGCCTCGTGCATATGCCGATCAGCACTGGCGAAACGGCGAGCGACTTCCTCGGGACCGAGGGCCCCGAGCATCTCGAGGAATCGTTGCCAGTGCGCCATCGGGCGGCCGTCGGGCCCGAGCATCTCGTCGGGGATTCCGGCCAGCGGCCGATACGCTTCGAGCAGGAATTCGAAGCTCGCGCCGGGGGTTTGCTGCTTGACGGACATCCAGGGTTTCGCGATCCGGGCCGAAGCGATTCGGACCGGGCCATCTTACACAGAACCTCGCGAAGCATCCGGCGTCTCGTTTGCACTGCAATATGCCGGCCGTCGCCTGACGCGTGCCGCTGCATCCGTGCAGGGCCGCAGCGCCCATGCGCCGAAGACCCGGCGCCGCGCTGGGCGGCACGCCGGCCCGCACCGCGCGCGCCAGCGACGGGTCCGAAGCGCCCCGAACTCCGTCGTCCGGCCGACTTTACGCCCGCCGTTTCCTGCCATAGCGTGATCGTCCAATCGTTTGGACAAAAAGGAGAATCCGATGCAGATTGCCCCAGCCAGGGAGTCGACGGAGCAGCCCGCCAGCAACAGGCAGTTCCTGCTCGTCGACGACCACCCCATCCTGCGCGACGCCATCAGCCAGACACTCTCCGACCTGCTTCCGGGCAGCCGGACCGACCTCGCCACCTCCATCCAGGAATCGCGCCACCGGCTCGCCACCGGTCGTCGCTACGACTACGTGCTGCTCGACCTGCAGCTGCCGGACTGCGCCGGACACGAGAGCCTTGCCCAGATGCGTGCGCTGGCGCCCGATACGCCCATCATCGTGGTCACCGGCGAATCCAGCCGCGATGTCATCGTGCGTTGCCTCGAGATGGGCGCCCTCGGCTACATCCCGAAATCGCTGCAGGCCGATGTCGTACGCCACGCCCTACGCCTGGCCATCTCCGGCCAGGTCTATGTTCCCCGCGAGGCGCTGGCCGCTCCCGGCAGCGAACGTCCCGCGCGGCCCGCCACCCCGGCCCCCCGCAACCCGCGCGCGCTCGGGCTTACCGCCCGCCAGGTCGACGTCCTCCGGCTGATGATGCAGGGCCTGCCCAACAAGCTCATCTGTCGCGAACTGCAGCTTGCCGAGGGCACGGTGAAGGTCCACGTCAGCGCGGTGCTGCGCGCCCTTGCAGTCACCAGCCGCACCCAGGCGGTCATCACGGCGCGCGACGTCGGCGTCGACTTCAAGCACTAGGACGGGTGCGCGTGGCCGAGCCACGCCTACCCCGAATTGTCCAGGCCGAGATCGGTCGGCTGCGCCCTGGCAGGAATACGGAACGATCGGCTTTCCTTCGATCGACGCGCGCTCCAGGTCCTCCCGCCGGTCCTCCGGCCCTGGCACGCCCCCCTTGCACGCCGCCGCGCAGAACCGGCACGCGCCCCGCAGCCCCGGGCCGGATCGCATGCCGCAGTGCACGATCGGCGGCCCGCACGCAGGCGCCTTCGCGCCGGTGTTACGCTAGTGCCCAAAGCAAACGACAAGCAGGAAGCGGGAGACAGTCCCATGAGCGCCAGGGTGATACCCAGCCTGAAGCTGCTGTTTCATGCCGAAGTCGAGGTCGGCCCCATCGAGACGGTCGCCCGGCTGCAGGCCGGCGACCGGCGGGTGATCCCGATCACCGGCGGACGCATCACGCCCGCCGAGCCCGACGGCGTCTTCCGGGGCCGCATCCTGCCCATCGGCGAAGACTGGCAATGGGCACGCGCGGACGGTGCCCTCGAACTGGTCGCCCACTACGTCCTCGAACTCGACACGGGCGAGCGGATCGAGGTCCTGGCCGAAGGCCTGCGCCATGGGCCCGCCGAGGTACTCGAGCGCCTGGCCCGCGGCGAGCAGGTCGATCCGCACGAGTACTATTTCCGCACGGCGGTCCGCCTGCGTACCGATGCCACCGATCCGGCAGTCGAGCGCGCCAATCGCATGGTCCTCGTGTGCGCCGGCGAACGCCGCGACCGCCTGGTCTGCCTGAGCTTCTACGAGGTGCTCTGAAATGGAATCCGCGAATCGCGCCGCCAGCCACCGGCTCGAGTGTTTCTTCGACTGCTCGAGCCCCTGGACCTACCTCTGCTTCCACAACCTGCCCGCGGTCGCCGACCGCGCCGGCGTGGGGGTGCGCTGGCGCCCGATCCTGGTGGGCGGCATCTTCAACACCATCAACCCCAGCGTCTACGCCGCGCGCGAACACCCGGTGCCGGCCAAGCAGGCCTACATGGAGAAGAGCATCGGCGACTGGGCGCGGCTCGCCGGCATCGAGATCCATTTCCCGCCGAGCGTCTTCCCCGTCAACAGCGTCCGGGTCATGCGCGCCTGCGTCGCCCTGCAGGACGATGCGGCGATGCCGACGTTCGCCCGGGCCGCATTCGAGGCCTACTGGGGATCGGGGATCGACATATCCACCGAGGCGGCCTTCGTCGACATCTGCCGGGCCAGCGGTCTCGATCCCGACGACATGCTCGAGCGCGCCGGCAGCGAAGCGGCACGCTCAGGCCTGCGATCGAACACGGACGAACTGATCCGGCGGGGCGGCTTCGGCTCGCCGACGATGTTCGTCGATGGCGACGACATGTACTTCGGCAACGATTCCCTCCCCCTGGTCGAAGCCGCACTGGCCCGCGGCGCGGCCGCGTGAGCGCCACCGGGCCGCTCGTCCGCCCCGCCACGGGCGACGACCGCCAGGCGTGGATACTCGGCACCGCGTTCTTCGTCTTCTCGGCGTTCTTCTGGGGCATGAACGTGCCTATGACGACACGCCTGTTCGCCACCTGGGATGCCTACTTCCTGGCACCCGCGCGACTCGTCATCGCGAGCGCCGTGCTCGCCCTGCTCGTCGTCCTGACACGCGGCGCCCGCGAGCTGGCCTGGCCCGTCGGCCCCGGCCGGGCACTGCTGCTCGCCTTCCCGCTGGCCGCCTTCTTCGTCTCCTACAACCTCGGCTTGCAGTACTCGAACCCGATCACCGCCGCCGCGGTCATGGCGGGGGCTCCCGTCTACGCCGCGTTGACTCTGCGCCTCATGACCGGCGCCCGCCTGGAGCGGGGCTTCGCCCCCGCCGCGATCCTCACCTGCATCGGCGCCTGGATCGCCGTCCAGGGGCGGCCCGGCATGGCCGGCACGAGCGCCGGGTTCGGCGGCGGCGAACTGTTCATCGTCCTCGCCTTCGCCTGCTGGAACGTCTACTCGATCGCTTCCCAGCGCATGTTCCCGCCCCACGTCGCCCAGCTGCGCCGGACCTACGTGGGGAGCCTCGCGTCCCTGCCCTGGCTGGTCGGCGCCTGGCTGCTCGCCATGGCGACCGGCATCGTGGAAGCCCCGCGGCTCGACCCCGGCGCCGAGGCGAGCACCCTCCTGCTGGTCACCGCCGTCTTCGCCACCGCGTTGTCGATCTTCTCGTGGAACATGGGCGTGCAACGCGCCGGCCTCGCTGCGGGTTCCCTCTGGCAGAACATGGTTCCGGTCTTCGCGGTCCTGGTCTCGATGCTCTATGGCATCTTCCCGACGACCCAGCAGGTCGCGGGGGGCGCCATCGTCCTTTGCGGCGTGCTCTACATGCAGTGGCGCCGCCTGCGCTGATGCGGGCGCCCGGGGCCATCATGCCGGCGGGGCGAGCAGGCCCTCGAAGACCGGCTTGAGGTACAGGTCGACGAGCCGATGGGGGTCGGTGGCGGGAACCCAGTGATGAAGCTCGGGGACGACGTTGATGCTGCCGGCGAGCAATTGCGCCGCGATGCCCGAGTCGAGCGGGCGGATCGAACCGTCCATCATCCCGGTGACGATCAGGTCGCGCATGCGCTCCACGAGCTGGAACATCCGGTGAAACGCCTGCGCCCTGCCGTCGAATGCCGGCAAGGCGCCGAGGGCGCCGACGCGTAGCAGCGGCCCCAGTTCCGAGGCCTGCAGGCAGGCAAGCGAGCGGGCCATCGCGCAGGCCTGGTCCCAGCCCGGGGCCGCCAGCGCCTGCGCCTCGGCCGTGGCGCGCCGGATCGCGGTCAGGGTGCGCTCGAAGCAGGCCAGGATGAGATCGTCCTTGTGTTCGATGTGGTGGTAGAACGAACCCTTGGTGACGTTCAGCCGGGCCGAGATCCGGTTGACCGAGGCGCGCATCATGTGGAAGGCCGACAGCAGGATATGGGTACGCGCATTGAGGTCGTCGCGACTGAGCACCGCGGTCTCGGGCCCCACCAGCAGGCCGCGCATCTCCCGGAACATGTCGCTGTAGGCCCGATGCAGTTCGGCCCCCGTCTTGCCTTCGATCGTGCGCAGCTCGCTGAACACGACCAGCGGCGGACGCTGTCCCGTCGCGATGTCGGCCAGCAACGCCGCCTGGCGGACCATGCAGGCCTCTACGCGCGCGGCTATCGTCGGCTCCCGGGCAGCATGGCGAATATCCTCGACATGGGCCGCGATCGAACGAAGGAAGCTTGCCGCGACGAGATCCTGCTTGCGGCGGTAATAGTAGGTGACGCTGTTGGTGGCGAGGCCGACCCGTTTCGCGATGTCGGCCAGCGTGCCGCCCCCAATGCCGAGCTCGTTGAAGGTCAGCGCCCCTGCCGCAAGGATGTCCTCGCGCTTGCGCCGATAGCGGTCTGTCGGCTCTTCACCGGACCCCGGTGCGTCGACAGGCCCGGGCGCCGGAGCGGGTGCGGGTACGGGGGCGCGCAACGCTTCCGCGGGTTGCACGGCCTGGCGCCGCAAGGTCGGCGCCCTCATGTTCGATCCATTTCTTATCGCAGCGCTGCGGCGCTGGCATTCCTGGCAGGGTGTGTCAGCTCGGCGCAGGATACAGGTGGCAGGCCACCGAGCGGGTATCGTCGAGTGCCACCAGCGGCGGGTCGACCTCGCTGCACACGGGCATCGCCCGGGGACAGCGAGTGTGGAACCGACAGCCTTCGGGCGGATTGAGCGCGCTGGGAACCTCGCCGCTCACGACCAGG
>DAIMFM010000041.1:14293-15740 GCA_036724585.1 Burkholderiaceae bacterium
GCGAGCATCGCTTCGGTGCGCTCGCGCATCTCGGCGGCGCTTCCGGCCAGGCCATGCACCTCGAGCGGCTCGGCAATGATGTCGCGCACCTTCATGCGCGGATTGAGCGATCCGTAGGGATCCTGGTAGACCATCTGCACATGCCGGCGGAAGCCGCGCAGCTGGCGTCGATCGTGATGGGTGACGTCCTCGCCCTCGTAGACGATGCGCCCGCGGGTGGCCGGGACCATGCGCAGGATAGCCAGGCCGGTCGTCGACTTGCCGCAACCGCTCTCCCCCACCAGGCCGAGCGTCTCGCCGCGGCGCAGGGAAAAGCTCACGCCGTCGACCGCCTTGACGGCCCCCACCTGGCGCCGGATGAAGTTGCCGCTCAGGACGGGGAAGTGCACGGCGAGATCCTCGACGTGCAGGATCCGGTCGTGGCGGTCATCGATGGCCGCCTGGCCCGCCCCGGCCGTAGTGGGCCGGGATTCGATTTCAGTCGCTGACATCGGCAAAGCACGCCTTGAGATGGTTCGGTGCGATCTGCTCCAGCGCCGGGCGCTCGAGCCGGCAGCGCTCGAATGCGAGCGCGCAGCGCGGCGCGAAGGAGCACCCCCTGGGCAGGCTCGACAGGTCGGGCGGCTGTCCGTCGATCGGCACGAGGCGCTGGCTGGTATCGCTGTCGAGCCGCGGCACGGAGGCCATCAGCCCGCGCGTATAGGGATGCGCCGGACGCCCGTAGAGCTGCCGGGCCGGCGCGCTTTCCACGATGCGCCCGGCATACATGACGGCCACCTTGTCGGCGTAGCGCGCCACCACGCCGAGGTCGTGGGTGATGAGGATCAGGGAGGCGCCGGTCTCGCGGGTCAGCTCCTTCAGGATATCGAGCACCTGCGCCTGCACGGTGACGTCGAGCGCGGTGGTGGGCTCGTCGGCGATGATCAGGCGCGGCTTGCACGCCAGTGCCATGGCGATCATCACGCGCTGGCGCATGCCGCCCGAGAACTGGTGCGGGTAGTGGGACAGGCGCCTCCTGGCGTCGGGGATACGCACCCGGGCGAGGAGTTCGGCCGCCATCTCCTCGGCCTGCTTCCAGGGAACGCGTTGATGCTGGTTGATCGGCTCGGCCACCTGCCGGCCGATGGTGATGCCCGGGTTGAGCGAGGACATCGGCTCCTGGAAGATCATGGCGATCCGGTTGCCGCGGATCGCCCGCATGCCGGGCTCGTCCAGGCGCAGCAGGTCCTGTCCGTCGAACAGGATCCGTCCGCCTGCGATCTCGCCGGGGGGGTTCGGGATCAGGCGCAGGATCGAGAGCGCCGTGACGCTCTTGCCCGAGCCCGACTCCCCGACGATGGCGAGGGTCTCGCCGCCGGCCAGGTCGAACGAGACCCGGTCGACGGCGGTGACCATGCCGCGGTCGGTGCGGAATCGCGTGGTGAGATCTCGCACCTCCAGGACCGGG
>DAIMFM010000042.1:0-337 GCA_036724585.1 Burkholderiaceae bacterium
TTGCAGACTCTCTTGGACTTCTGCGGAAGTCCGCAGAATGATGCAGTGGAGCGGGTGAAGGGAATCGAACCCTCGTATGCAGCTTGGGAAGCTGCCGTTCTACCATTGAACTACACCCGCGACCGCCCGGCATTCTACTACGGGCAGCGGCAGGCGCAGGCCTTGCTGAGAGGCGGTATTGCCGCATGGCGTATCCCACTCATTGGCAAGGAGGCCACATGAACCGGTTCCAAACGACTGCCATCTTCGCGCTCGGTGCAGTATTCGCCGCCTCGGGTGCGCTCGCCCAGCAGGGGACGAGCGGGCAGCAACCGCCCACCCGCACGCCGGCGCCGGG
>DAIMFM010000042.1:351-7224 GCA_036724585.1 Burkholderiaceae bacterium
CAGAATACCCAGGCGCCCGGTACCCAGACCCCGGGCACCCAGGCGCCCCGTTCGATGTCGAGTGAAGAGGCGCAGCGGGACGCGCGTGAGCGCGAGGACATGGGGTTCCTCGAGAACGCCGCGCAGGGCAGTTTCGCCGAAGTCGAGGCCAGCAAGCTGGCCCTGGAGAAGTCCGAGAGCCAGGACGTCAAGGATTTCGCCCAGAAGATGATCGACGACCACCAGAAGATGCTGGACAGGATCACGGCCCTCGCGAAGGCGAAGGGGCAAGAGCTGCCGGACGGACCTTCGATCATGCAGAAGACGGAAATCACCGCCCTGAAGGCCCTGTCGGGCGGCGCATTCGATGCGATGTACGTCAACCGCATCGGCGTTGCCGCGCACGAGTCCACCGTCGAGATGTACGAGGAAGCCAACCAGGAGACGGAGGACCCCGAGGTCAAGGCGCTGATCGGCGAGCTGCTTCCCACACTGCGTGAACACCTCGAGATGGCGCAAGCGCTGAACGAGAAGCAGGAAAAGGAGTAAGCAGGCGCGGAGCAAGCAGGCGCGGACCGACCGCGCCGGCGCTGCCGCAGTCCCTGCGCCCGCCCCGGGGGCGCAGGGACCCGACGCCCGACCCGGCCGTCGTCGCCGTGCGACAATCGATTCGCCGCCATGCATTGGCGGCGCGTTCGCACGGAGGATCGATGGCACAGGACGACATCTTCGAGGGCACCCTGACCTGGCTCGGCCAGCCGGAGGGACGACCTTTCACCTACGAGACGATCGAGCGCGCCACGCGACTCGATTTCCCGGGCGGCGCCTCCATCGAGGCCTCGGCTCCCCCGCAGTTCATGGGCGACGGCTCGCGCGCCAACCCCGAGACGCTGATGCTGGGCTCGCTGATGCAGTGCCATTTCCTCACCTTCATGGCCGTGGCGGCCAAGTCGGGGGCGACCGTGCTGTCATACACCGACAGCGCCGTCGGCACGCTGGGACGCAAGGACAACGGCAAGACCGGCTTCGTGTCGGTGACCCTGCAGCCGCGGGTCCAACTCGACGCCGCCCACCAGGACCGCCTCGCGGCGTTCCACGACAAGGCGCATCGCAACTGCTTCATGTCCAACTCGGTGAACTTCACGGTCACGGTCGAACCGCGCTGAACGTCGCCCGGAGGCCACGCCTCGTCGGGCCCCACGGGCACCGCGAGCCCTCCGACCGTCCTGACAGCCTGCAATGGAATCCGTCGACACGATCGTCATCGGCGCCGGCGTCGTCGGGCTCGCGGTGGCCGCCGAGCTCGCCGCGCGCGGGCACGCCCCGCTGGTCCTCGAGGCGGCGTCCAGCTTCGGCACCGGCGTCAGTTCCCGCAACAGCGAGGTGATCCACGCCGGCATCTACTATCCCGCCGGCTCGCTCAAGGCCCGGCTCTGCGTCGAAGGTCGCGAGCGCCTGTACCGCTACTGCGAGGCGCACGGCGTGGGGCATCGGCGCTGCGGCAAGCTGATCGTTGCCGCGACGGAGAACGAACACGAGCGGCTCGCGGCGGTCGCCCGGGCGGCCGCGGCCACCGGCGTCGACGGCCTGCGCAGGCTCGACGCCGGCGAGGCACGGGCGCTCGAGCCGGCGCTGGCCTGTTCGGCCGCCCTGCTCTCGCCATCGACCGGCATCGTCGACAGCCATGCGCTCATGCTCTCCTTGCTGGCCCGCCTCGAGGCCGAAGGGGGCCAGCTGGCCACCGGTTGCCGGGTGGTCGCCATCGAGGCACGGAGCGGCGGCATCGAAGTGGACGTCGAGAGCGGCACCGAGTCGATCCGCCTCGCGGCCGCTCGCCTCGCCAACTGCGCAGGCCTGGGCGCGGTCGCCCTGGCGGCGGCGGTGGTCGGGGCGCGCCCGGGCACGACGCCCACGCCGCACTACGCCAAGGGCAGCTATTTCTCGCTGGTCGGCACGCGATCGCCGTTCGCACGGCTGGTCTACCCGGTGCCCGAGGCGGCCGGCCTCGGCGTGCACCTGACGCTCGACCTGGCGGGCGCCGCGCGCTTCGGTCCGGACGTCGAATGGGTGGACGAACTCGACTACCATGTCGAGCCGCAACGTGCCGCCGGCTTCTACCGGGAGATCCGGCGCTACTGGCCCGCGCTGCCCGACGGCGCCCTCGCCCCCGCCTACGCCGGCATCCGCCCGAAACTGCACGGGCCGGGTGACCCGCCCGCCGATTTCCTGGTCCACGGGCCCGAGCACCATGGCGTCGCCGGCCTCGTCAACCTGCTCGGCATCGAGTCGCCCGGCCTCACCGCGAGCCTCTCCCTCGCCCGCCTCGTCGCCGACCGGCTGGCATGAGAGAATCGCGCCCGCAAACGATGACGCCACAAGAATCCGAGAGCCCGCAAGAATCCGGAAGCCGCCGCGAAGGCGCGCCCATCCATCGCCACATCCGCAGCTTCGGCACGCGCCGCGGGCACTTCACCGCGGGCCAGCGCGAGGCCTACGAGCGGCTCATGCCGCGCCACGGCATCGCGTATCGCGTCGGGGAAATCGATGCCGAGGCGATCTTCGGGCGCAGGGCGCCGCTCATGCTCGAGATCGGCTGCGGCATGGGCGAGACGACCGCGGCCATCGCCGCCGCCACGCCGGGCACCGACTTCATCGGCGTCGAAGTCTATCCGGCGGGGGTGGGCGCCCTCCTGCGACGGATCGAGGAGGCCGGCCTCAAGAACCTGCGGGTCATCGAGCACGATGCCGTCGAAGTGCTGCGCGACATGATCGCGCCCGCGAGCCTTGCGGGCGTGCACATCTTCTTCCCCGACCCTTGGCCCAAGAAGCGCCATCACAAGCGCCGCCTGATCCAGCCGGCCTTCGTCTCGCTGCTGGCAAGCCGGCTCACGCCCGGCGGCTATCTCCACTGCGCGACCGACTGGGCGCCCTACGCCGTCCAGATGCTCGAGGTCCTGGGCGGCGAGCCCATGCTCGCGAACACGGCGGGGCCGGTGGCGGTCGCGGAATCGATCGAGGACTGCCGCGGTTTCGCGCCGCGGCCCGAGCGCCGCCCGCTCACCAAGTTCGAGCAGCGCGGCCTGCGACTGGGCCACGGCGTCTGGGACCTTGCGTTCGTACGCCGCGAGCCGCAGCCCGGCTGAGCATCCGGGAGCGCCCCCACGCGCACGGCGTCGCGTGGGCCGCCTTGCGCGCGCGGCACCGCGTGGATCAGAAGAGCAGCACTTCGCCCTGCACGGCCGGCCCGGCCGGCGGGCGGCCGGCGTCATCGGCAAGGGACGCCACACAACGATTGCGCCCCTGCTTCTTGGCCTCGTAGAGCGCCTCGTCGGCCCGGTCGAACGCGCTGCTGGGCGTGTCGTTGCGCTCGATCGGGGTGAACCCGACGCTCACGGTGACCTGGCCGACCTGGGGGAAGCTGTATTCGGCCACGCGCTGGCGCAGGCCGTCCAGGGCCGCCTGGGCGAACGCCAGGGGCGCAGGCGACATCTGGACGACGAATTCCTCGCCGCCGAAGCGATAGAGGATGTCGCCCGGCCGGAAGGCCGAGCGCAGGATCCGCGCGATCAGCATCAGGACCTCGTCGCCGAACAGGTGGCCGTAGCGGTCGTTGATGCGCTTGAAGTGATCGATGTCGATCACGCCGATCCAGTGCGGTTCGCCCTTCGCGAGGCGCAGCTCGGCCAGCCGCTTGAGGAACATCGCGTCGAAGGTCTTGCGGTTGCGCAGGCCGGTGAGCGTGTCGTGTTCGCCGTAGTCGAGCACCGCCAGGTGGTTGGCATAGATCCGCAGCAGGCCCGACACGGTCCGGTGCTGCTCGCCGTCGAGCGCCAGTGCGGTCTCGGCCTCGATCCATCCGATCGGGCCGGTGTCGCCCACGATCGGCAGGAGCGTGCTGTAGTACTCGCCCTTGGGCTGGGATCGTGTCGGGTCGTCCGATGCCCGGCGTCGCGGCGCGGCGCTGGGCATGCGATCCAGGCCCACCGGCACCGGATCGGAGACCACCACCTCGAGCTCGCCATTGCGGATGTAGCGACCGATCGCGGAGCGCAGGACGCCCGAGCGCCCGCTCGGGTCCACCGGCCGGAACAGCTTCAGGCCGACCGGCCGCAGCATGTCGAACATGACGGACAGCACCGCCACCTCGATCTCGTCGCGGTCACGGCAGGCGGTGATGTCGGCCAGGCTTTCGATCAGGCGCGGGTGGGCCATCGGGTAGCGGGTTGCGTGGGCTCGATGCCGGCGGCAACGGTTTGCGTCGCCACACGACTTGTCCCCGGTTGTATCGGCCCCGTACCGCTCGACTTTAGGCTGGCGAAGCGGATCCGCCGCGGGCCAGGGGACGGCCCCGACGAACGGCGGCAAGGGGCACCAGCATCTCGTCGGCCGTCGTCCCGCCATGCATGCCGATGAAGTCCTGGGCCTTCTCGCCGGGCACCGAATCCACCAGCGACCATCCCTCGCGGCCCACGAGGGCGACGCTCCCGGCATGCGCCAGGAAGGCCGGGTCCGCCTCGCCCGCGCCGAACCAGCCGGCCGCCGCGAGATCCGTGCACAGGCGGGGTTCGAAGGCATGGCCGAGCTCTTCGGCCGCCCGCCCGAGGAACTCGTCGAGGGCACCGGGCCCAGGCTGGGCGAAGGCCACCCGCGGCTCGCCGACCAGCGGTCGGTCGAGCAGGCCCGCCAGGGCCGGATAGTCGGCCAGCGCCAGCTGGCGTTCCGGCGCGATGTCGGTGAAGCCGTGGTCGGCGGTCGCCAGCAGGAGCGCATCGCGTCGGGCCAGCGAATCGCCGAGGCGCCCGAACAGTTCGCTGAAGCCCGAAAGCACCTGGCCGGCCCTGGGATGGCGGCAGCCATGGATATGCGCGGCGGTATCGAACTGCGGCGCATAGGCATAGACGAAACCGCCCTCCGGCGCATCCACCGCCTCGACGATCCGATCGTGCAACTCGTCGAGATCCGCATAGCCCACCCGCCGGGCACCGCGGTAGGCATAGCGGGAAAACGCCGAATCGGCGATGGGCGCCGGCTGGATGCAGACGGGCGCCGGGTTCATCGCGGCGGTCAGCGGCGTCCAGCGCCACAGCCCGTCGGGATCGACCGGCCCGGCCGGGTCCCCGCGGAAGTCGCTGGGCAGCGTCCGGACCACCCGCCCGAGGCCGGGATGCCAGGCGAACCAGCCCGGATTGCCGTGCCGGTGTGGCGGCAGGCCCGATGCGAGCGCGGTGATGGCCGGCGCCGTGCTCGAGGGAAACACCGAACGCAGCGTGGCGACGCGCGCCTGCGCGAGTGCCCCGCGCGGCGCATGGTCGGCCACCTGGCGAACGCCCACGCCATCGAGCAGCAGGAGCACCACCGAGCGACTGTCGGCCAGGGCCGCCCCGAGCCATGCCGGGGCCGGGGCGGCCGAGGCCGGCGTGGCGCCGAAACGGGCGCCGATCCAGGAGGCGAGGTGCTCGATGCCGAGGCCCTGCCCCGGCACGAAAACGCCGTCCCCGGTCATCGGGGACGGCGTGCGGTTCGGCCGGGCGGCCCGCCGCGGCGGGCGGGATCAGCGATGGTAGTGGCGGTGGCCGCCGCGATGCCCGTGGTTTCCATGACGGTGGCCGTGGCGGTGTGGCCGGTAATGATGCCGGGACCTTTCATGGATGATGATCGTGGTCGATGGCGTGTAGGTACGGTAGGTCGGGTAGTAACCATACACCGGGGGGCGCGGATGGTAGTGATAGACCCGGGCCGGCGGCCCGTAGTGATGGTGGTGGTGATGACGATGCCCCACCGCGCTGGCACCCGCCGCCGCGCCGATCGCGCCACCGACGATGGCACCGTCGCGCCCGCCGAAGGCCTGGCCGAACAATGCGCCCGCGCCGGCGCCGATCACCGCGCCGACGACCGCGTCCGAGGCCTTTGCCGGGGTGGCCATCGCGATGCCGCCGGCGAGCAGGGCAACCGTGACGATTCGACTGACTTTCATGGCCATCTCCATTGCTCGGATGCCTGCACCGTACCGGGGGTCCGGCGCAAGCAACGACAGTCGATGCTGTTCATCTGCAAGATGTGTAAGCAATTGTATCGAGCCCCCACCGCACCATGCCGCCCCGACGGCGCCTGTCCCATCCGGCCGAACCCTCAGGCCGATCCCGGCCGGGCCACCCGGGCGCGCCGACGACGCTCGGCGATCCGGCGCCGCGCAGCGTGAACTCGACGCTGTGCGGGTCGGACAGGTAGCGCGACTGCAGCTGTCTGGCCGCCTCACGGCCGACGAAGAGCAGGTGGTCCCCGGGCTTCAGGACCATGTCGTCCGGCGGCAGCAGGATGGACTCCTGGCGTCGCTCGCACATCAGCGCCACGGCTTCGATCCTCGAGGCCGGATCCGCCGGGTCGGCCAGCAGGTGGCGAATGCACAGCGGCTCGCCCGGCTTCTGGAAGAAGGCGGTGAACATCCCCGGCTGCATGACGTCGCACTTGAAACGCCATGCCCGCGGCGCTGCGGAACCGATGGTCTCGATGACGTGGTCGAGAACCTCCTGGGCGAAGGCGCGCCCCTCGATCCGGACCCGCCACACGAAACGCCCCAGCATCGGCGTCTTGAGCACCTGCAGGCACTCATGGACCATCAGATCCGACTGGACGAAGCGCAAGCGGGCGCGAGCGGCCTCGATCAACTCCCTGTCGGCCGACTGGTTCTGGCGGATCACCTCGAAGATGTCCGGATTGACCCGGCGCGCCAGCGTGGTGACGCCCAGGTTGATCGCGTCGACATCGGTCCCGGCGACCAGCACTTGCGCTTCGGCGATACCCGCCTCGCGTAGCGCGACCTCGGTGTTGTCGCCCCCCAGGAGGTGTTCCGGGTCCTCGACGTCGACCTGTGGATCGATCGCCTTCCAGGGGATG
>DAIMFM010000042.1:7234-15526 GCA_036724585.1 Burkholderiaceae bacterium
GCCATTCCTCGAGTTGCAGCGACTCGGGCGCATCCAGCCCGAGGGCCATGTTCGTTGCGAAGGTCTCGAAGGGATTGATCACGTGCATTCCGCCGAAAGCCTCGAGGTTGGCCTGCGCAACGCGGGCCTTGGCCCGCGCGATGACCTTCAGCCCGGTGGCGAGGGTGCGCCCGCCGATCGCGATCGCCTGGTTGGCGCTGTCGTCCCCGGTCAGGGCGATGAGCCCTTCGCATTCGGGCTTGCAGATCCCGGCGTCGGCGAGGACGTCGGGCAGCCGCGCATCGGCGGCCAGCACCAGCGGTGGTGTGCGGTAATCCTCGATCGCGATGTGCGCTGCCCGTTCCGCCCGCAACTCGACGATGATTAGCCGCAGGCCGATCTGGTCGAGCGCCTGGGCGAGCGTGGCCCCGCTCTGGCCGTAGCCGCAGATGATCACGAAAGGCTCGACCATGTGTTTCGCGCGCCAGGCGAACAGGCTGCGGGCAACTGCCGCGCGAAAGGCAAGATCGTTGACCAGGGCGAACACTGACGCCAGTGCATAGGTCCAGCCGATCACCGCGATGTAGATCGTGATGGTCAACCAGAGCCGCTGGGCATCGGAGAAGGGGTATGGCACTTCCCCGAAACCGATCGTAGTCGCGGTATACGTGACGACATAGAAGGCATGAAAGAAACCGAGGGACGCCGGAGTGCCGTCGGGCAGGTTCCCCGGCATGACCGCAAGGCCGCCAACCGATACCGCGTACACCAGGACCAGGATGATCAGCGGCAGGCGCAAGCGCCGCAGGATCATCAGCAGGACGTCCGGGACACTCGGTGCCGGATGACCACCGGATAGCGTGGCCGCTTGCGGCGGCGACCGGTCCGACGTGAAGAGGATGTTCGCCCCCTGTCCTCAGCGCCCCTGGCGCAGCGTTTCACCGATCAGCAGGACCACCGACACGACGTTGGCGAGCAACGCGCCGCCGGTAATCGACACGATGGTCGACATGGCCTCGCCGTTCATTGAAAGGCCGAGCAGATACACATGCCAGAGCCAGACGCCCGATGCGGCGAACAGCTGGGCGGTCGCGACGAGGCTCGCCGCGAGGTGCGTCGCACCCAGCTGGGTGCGATCGCCGAACTTCAGGACGGTGGCGATCAGGTTCACCACGATCGCGAGAAAGAGCTCGGTCGGGTCATGGTGCGCGGGCTCGTCCATGTCGCCGATGAAGAAGCCGAAATTCAGCGTGCAGGCGAGGATGATGACGAACGCGAAGACGACTTTCTCGAGGTTCACGTTGTGCGCTCCGGTCGATGATCAGGGGCGAGGATAAATGAATACGGCGCTGCCATCCGGGCCGATGCCGCGCCTGCGGGCCATCGCCGCCCCGATCTCGCGGCACTCCTCGGGGCCCAGCCAGCGGCGCGCGGCCTCCAGGATGGGACTCGACTCGAGCGCCATGTGCTCGCGGTAGGCGCTCGCAAAGGCCTCGATCCGCTGCGGTTCGGGCCCCTGCTGCGCGTCGATGGCCAGCAGGCCGGCTCGCAACTCGTCCCAGGCCGCCTCGAGCGGACCGTGGGCGGCGCCCGCCTCGTCGCGCGCGGCCAGGACGCGCGCATCGTCCCGTGCCAGGGCATGCCGGCGCAGCCGCGGGAAGAGGTCCACGTCCTCGTCGGCATGATGGTTCGGGGCGGCCTCGTCGAAATAGCGCACGATCCCTTCGACGGCCCGGGCGATGCCCGCGTCGGCGCCATGAGCGGCGTAATGCGGCGCGAGCCGGCCCATGGTCGCCAGGCGTGCCTCGATGCGCGCATGGCAGGCTTCGATCCAGCCCAGGGGGTCGTCCGGAACGGCCTGCGGCCCGCCGAAGTCGAAGGTGATCATGGTCGTATTGTCCCTCCCCGGGGCGCCCGGAGGGGACCGAGCCGCGATTGACGCACCGGCCGGGCGCCCGTAGCATTAATGACCTTGGAGTCAGTTACTTGATGACAGCCGTCACGCCCTCCCCGCGCTGGGAGCGTCGCAAGGACGACCGCCCGGGGGACCTGCTCGCCGCCGCGCTCGTCGAGTTCACCGAACGCGGCTACGCCGCGACGCGGCTCGACGACGTCGCCGCCCGGGCCGGCGTGAGCAAGGGGACGCTGTACCTCTACTACCCGGGCAAGGAAGCGCTGTTCCAGGCAGTGGTGCGGGAATCGCTCGTGCCGTTGCTGAGCGACTACGAAAGCAGCCTGGCCAGCTCCGACGCCTCGTCGGCGCAGCAGCTGGAGGCGTTCTTCCGGGACTGGTGGCGCTACTTCGGTTCGACCCAGCTGGCCGGCCTGTGCAAGCTGATCGTCGCCGAATCGAGCAATTTCCCCGAGGTGGCCCGCTTCTTCCAGGAAGAGGTCGTCGAACCGGAGATGCGGCTGCTGGGCGGCATCATCGAGCGCGGTATCGCGCGCGGCGAGTTCCGCCGGGTCGACGTCGAGTGCATCGTGCAGATCAGCCTGTCGCCCATGGTCATGCGCGCGATCTGGCAGCACTCGATCGAGCCGGTCTGTCGCGTCGACCACATCGAGCTCGATCGCTTCCTCGCCTGCCATCTCGAGCAGCTGCTGGCCTATCTCGGCCGGCCCGCACGCTAGGTCGATGCCCGTCGCGGCCACACCAACGGGACCGTCGCGGGACACGGGGCGCACGCCCGAATTGCTAGAATCACGGGTTTCCGATCCAGCGACCAGGACAACGGCGAATTCCATGGATATCGAACAGGCCCGGTTCAACATGGTCGAACAGCAGATTCGGCCCTGGTACGTTCTCGACCAGGACATCCTCGACCTGCTCTTCGTGGTCCATCGAGAGGAGTTCGTGCCGCCGGCCTACCGGGCGCTGGCCTTCACCGACATGGAGATCCCGCTCGACGTCGGCGGCGAGCGCACGGGCGAATCCATGCTCGCGCCCAAGGTCGAGGCGCGCCTGCTGCAACACCTCGAAGTACGCAAGCACGATACGGTGCTCGAGGTCGGCGCCGGCTCGGGATACATGGCCGCCCTGCTCGCGCACCGCGGACCACGGGTGCGCACCTACGAGATCCACCCCGGGCTGGCGGACTTCGCGCGCGCCACCCTGCGGCGCGCCGGCATCATCAACGTCGAGGTCGTCACCGGCGACGGCACCGTGCTGCTCGAGCCGGGCGACGAGACCTACGACGTCATCGTGCTGTCCGGCGGCATCCAGTTCGTCCCGCCGGCATTGTTCGACCGGCTCAATCCGGGTGGGCGCATCGGCGCGATCGTCGGCGACGAGCCGGTATACACCGCCCAGGTGATCCGCAAGGTCGGCGACACCATGTCGGTCCCGGAGCGCCTGTTCGATACCGCCACCCGGCCGCTGCAGGGTTTCCCGCGGCGCGCCGAGTTCGCCTTCTGAGGGCCGCGCGCCCGATGCAGGAGATCTCGGCTCCCGAACTCGCGCGCCTGCTGGCCGGGCCGGATGGCGACGCGATCCAGCTCCTCGACGTGCGCGAGGACTGGGAGTACGAGATCGCCCGCCTGCCCGCCAGCACGCACCTGCCGATGCAGCGGGTCCCCGCCGAACTGGACCGGCTCGATCCGCAGCGACCGCTCGTCTGCATCTGCCATCACGGGGTGCGCAGCATGCAGGTGGCGATGTTCCTGTCGCGGCGCGGGTTCGACCGGGTGATGAACCTCGCCGGGGGCATCGATGCCTGGTCGAGGGAAGTCGACCCGGACTGCGCCGCCTACTAGCACGAGCCGGAAAAGAAGCACGAGCCGAGAAAGAGCCGCAAGAGAGCCGCCCAGGCCGACATCACGAAACCGCAGAAACGCACCCGGCCGAGTCGCCGTCTCGCCGGGATGCCACGAGGAGACGCATCGATGAAAATCCAGTCCATGGTCGCGACGCTCGCGATGGTCTCCGGCCTCGGGCTCGGATCGACACCCGCGCTGGCCTACGACCTGCTCGACGCCTACCACGATGCCGTTGCCTCCGATGCGCAGTTGCGCAGCGCGCAGGCGGCCCTCGAGGCGGTGCGCGAACAGGTACCGCAGGCGAAGGCCGGGCTGCTGCCGCAGGTCGGGGCCTCGGCGGAGGTCCTGGGCAACCATCTCGACACCAACATGGCGCCCTCGCGCAGCTACTTCTCGCAGGTCTATGCGGTACAGCTCACGCAGCCGCTGTACCGGCCGCAGAACGAGATCGCCTACGAGCAGAGCAAGCTGCAGTTCCAGATCGCGACCCAGCAGTACGAGCTGGCGCGCCAGGACCTCATCCTGCGGGTATCCGATGCCTACTTCGCCCTGCTCGCGGCGCGCGACAACCTGCTCACGATCCGGGCGCAGAAGCGCGCGATCTCCGAGCAGCTCGCTGCCGCCAAGCGCAACTTCGAAGTCGGCACCGCGACGATCACCGACGAGCAGGAGGCGCAGGCCAGGTACGACCTCGCGACCGCGCAGGAGCTGGCGGCCGAAAGCGAGCTCGACATCCGGCGCTCGGCCCTGTCGCTTCTCACCGGCAAGCCGGTCGGGGAGATCGACGTCGTGCGCGGCGGCGTCGAACTGCTCGCGCCGGTGCCCGCCCAGGAAAGCGCCTGGACCGACGCCGCCCGCGTCAACGCGATCCAGGTGCGCCAGGCGCTGATCGGGGCCGACGTGTTTCGCCGCGAGATCGATCGCCGCCAGAGCGCCGGCGGGCCGACCCTGGACCTGGTGGGCCAGCTCGCCCACGCCCGCAACGGCGTGGCGAACATTCCGGACGTCCGCAGCAACAGCGCCGCGATCGGCGTGCAGCTCGCCATCCCCCTCTACACCGGCGGCGCGGTCGACGCCAGCGTCCGTGAAGCCGCCGCCAGCCTGGCGCAGGCCGAGGCCGATGTCGAGGTTGCGCGACGCGCGGCGGAGCAGGGATCGCGCCAGGCCTTCCTCGGGCTGCGCAGTGGCCTCGCCCAGGTCCGCGCACTGGAAGCCGCCGAGCGATCAAGCGAACTCGCACTGGCCTCCAACGAGCTCGGCTACGAGGTGGGGGTGCGCATCAACATCGACGTGCTCAATGCGCAGCAGCAGCTCTTCACCACCCGGCGCGACCTGCTGGGCGCGCGCTACCAGGTCCTGCTCAACGGCCTGCGCCTGAAGGCGACCACCGGCGCACTCGACGAGGAGGCACTCCGCGAGGTCAACGCCCTGCTCGTCGACCCGGACGTCGCCGAGCGGGCCGCTGCCCGCGAAGAGGCGGAGAAGGAGCGCGCCGCCGAGGCGCAGCGCAGGCGGCAGCAGGAGACGGCGCCGGCGCGGCGGGGTGGCCGGCGCCAGCCGTGAAGCAGCTGCTCCTCGCGGTTGCCCTTTTCGGCGTACTGTCGGGCGCCTCGGCATCGCGGACGACAGTGGGCGGCACGCCCGACTCGGAACCCAAGGCGCTCGCCCTCGGGATCGTGCACGATTTCTGAACGGGCCGGGCTGCGCGAAGCGGCAATCCCCTCCCCGAGCGGAGCGTGACGCGGGGTCAGCTTCGCGCTGGACCGGCGACGCCAGGACCGGGCGACGCGGCGGGCCCCAGCAGCGGCAGGAGCTGCGACAGGATCCGTTCGCTGGCGCCCCGATGGGCGTCGGCAAATGCGAGCGCCTGCTCGCTCATCCGCGCGCGGCGTTGCGGGTCGCCGGCGATCTCGAGCGCGACACGTACCGCCTCGGCGGCGTCGGCCACCCGCACTGCCGCACCCGCCTCGATGGCCTGTCCGGCGGCCTGCTCGAAGTTGAAGGTATGCGGACCCAGCACCACGGGCACGCCGACCGCGCTGGCTTCGATCAGGTTCTGGCCGCCGAAGGGCTGGAGGCTGCCGCCGAGGATCGCCACGTCGGCCATGGCGTAGTAGGCCGGCATCTCGCCCATCGAGTCGCCGAGCACTGCGGCGGCCGCACGAGGCGCCATGGGCGCGGTACCTGCACCATCGACATCCGCGACCGCCGCCGAACCTGCAGTCTCGCCCCCGTTGGCAGCGACCGCCGCCGAGCGCCGCACGATCGCCCCGTCGAAGCGCCGCTCCATCAGGCGGGCGACCTCCTCGAAGCGTTGCGGATGCCGCGGCACGATCGCGAGCAGGGCATCGGTCCGCGGCCAGGCATCGAGCAGGAGGCTCTCCTCGCCGTCACGGGTGCTGGCCGCGAGGACGACCGGCCGGGCATCGCCGCGGCGCCAGGCGCGGCCGCGCTCGACGAGTACCGGATCGGGATGCACATCGAACTTCAGGTTGCCGGCCACGCTCGCCGGACAGCCGCGCTCGGCGAGTCGCGACGCGTCGCCCGCGGTCTGGGCGATCACCGGATCGAGCCGGGCCAGCGCCGGTACGACCAGGGGCAGGATGCGCCGCGCCTTGGCGAGCGAGCGCGGCGACAGGCGCGCATTGACCAGTGCGAGCGGCATGCCGCGGGCGTCGGCCGCGGCCACGAGATTGGGCCAGAGCTCGGTCTCCATCAGCACCCCCGCCACCGGGTCGTAGTGGTGCAGGAAGGCCGTTACGGCATGGGGCATGTCGTAGGGCAGCAGGCAGCGCTCGACCCGGTCGCCGAACAGGCGCTCGCCGGTTTCCATGCCGGTCGGCGTCATGTGCGTGAGCAGCACCCGCAGGCCGGGGCGCGCCGCGAGCAGGCCCTCGACCAGGGGCCGGGCCGCCATGGTCTCGCCGACCGATACCGCATGGATCCAGACCAGCCGGCCGCTGCCGGCGACTGGCGGCCAGGCCAGGCCGAAGCGATTGCCCCAGCCGCGGCGATACGCGGGCTGACGCCGGCTGCGCCATAGCAGGTAGGCGGCGGCCAGCGGCGCCCCCGCATACCATGCCAGGCTGTAGAGGGCGCGCGCCAGGCGCTGGCCCGGCGTCTCCGCGACCCGTGTCGTCGGCCTGCCCTGCGGCTCGTCGCGCCCCGGTCTCGTCATCGACCCGCGCTCATCGGTAGAGGCCGCCGATCCGGGCAAGCGCCGCCACCACCTCGTCGGGCCCGGGCCATCGCCCTTCCTCGCCGAGACCGACCGCCCGCTCCGTCCAGTAGGGGCCGAAACGCCAGGCCGGCGTGGCGGCGAACAGGGCCACCGTGGGTACGTCCAGCGCGCAGGCCAGATGCGTGAGGCCCGTATCGACGCCGACGACGCAGCGAGCGGAGCCGAGGAGCGCGGCGCACTGGGCCAGGGACATGCGCGGCGCCACCACGGCCTGCGGATGGCCCTCGGCGAGACGCTGCGCCGCCACCCGCTCGGCCTCGCTGCCCCAGGGCAGCACCGGCACGAGGCCGGAGGCGGCGAGCCGCTCGATCAGCGCCTGCCAGGAAGCCTCCGGCCATTGCTTGTCGGCACGGGAAGTCGCATGGAGCAGCACCGCCGCCGGCCGCCCGCCGGTGGGCGACTCGAGCCCGGCAGCGGCGAGCGTGGGCGCCCGCAGCCCGAAGACCGGGAGCGCGTCGTGCCGCGTGCCCAGCGCCTTGCCCGCGAGCTCGCGCAGTCGCTCGATCGCGTGGCGCGACATGTCGACGTCGTAGCGATGCTGGTAGAACAGGGCGGCCGCCGGCTCCCGGGCGCAGCGGAACGAAAAGCCCGCGCGCGGGCCCCGGGCCCAGCGGGCGACCAGCGCGCTCTTCACCAGGCCCTGCAGGTCGAGCACGAGGTCGTAGCGCGCGGCGGCCAGGCGGTCCCGTGCCTGGCCGCGCTCGGCGCGGCAGGCAGCGGAGAACCAGTTGCGCCGCCAGCGGCGGATCGCCACCGGAACGATGTCGGCGACGCCGGGATGCAGCCGGGGCAGGTCCGCGAAGGACTCCTCGACGACCCAGTCGATGACGACATCGGGCCGGGCCGCCCGCAGGTCGCTGACCACCGGCAACGCATGGATCACGTCACCCATCGAGCTGGTCTTGATCAGGGCGATGCGCAAGGGCGCTTCCGGGCGTCGGGAAGGTCGTGGCGGATCGCGTCGGTCCCCGGGCGCCTAGAACGGCAGCTTCGCATCGGGCGCAACCGCGAGGATCGCGCGCCGGAAATCCTCCTGTATGCGCGCGAGCGCGGCATCGTCGTCGGCCTCGAAGCGCAGCACCACGACCGGCGTGGTGTTCGAGGGCCGCGCCAGGCCGAAGCCATCCGGGTACTCGGCACGCACCCCGTCGATCGTGATCACTTCGGTCGCACGCTCGAACTTCGCTTCCTTGCGCAGGCGCTCGACCAGGGTGAAATTCTCGCCCTCGGCGGTCTTGAGCTGAAGCTCGGGCGTGGTCGGCGAGTTGGGGAGCGCATTGAGCAGCCGGCTCGGATCGGCCTCGCGCGACAGGATC
>DAIMFM010000043.1:0-8185 GCA_036724585.1 Burkholderiaceae bacterium
CCTTGCGACCTTGCTCCTCGCCCAGTACGGGGCCGAAGTCACCAAGGTCGAGCCCACCGCGGGCGACTGGGGACGCACGCTCGGCACTGCCTACGGAGACCTGTCCGCGCATGCCGTCGCCTTCAACCGGGGCAAGAAGAGCCTGGCGGTCGACCTCAAGAACGCCGATGCGCTCGCGCTCGTGCGCAAGATGGCGGCGGAGGCGGACGTCATCGTCGAGAGCTTCCGGCCCGGCGTCATGGCACGCTTCGGCCTCGGCTACGAGGAGCTCGCCAAGGCCAATCCATCGCTCGTCTACCTGTCGGTCTCCGGCTTCGGCCAGCACGGGCCCAATCGCGACCTGCCCGCGACCGACGCGATCCTGCAGGCCTACACCGGCTGGATGTTCATGAACAAGAACGCCGAAGGCGTGCCGCAGCGCGGCGGCATGGTCGTCGTCGATGTCATGACCGGCCTGTACGGCTACCAGGCGATCACGAGCGCCCTCATCGGGCGTTTCCGCAGCGGGCAGGGCCGCTACATCGACTGCAGCCTGATGCAGGCGGCGGCGGCCTTCCAGTCGCCGAAGATCATGGAATACCACCTGGAGGACGGCGCGCCGGCCGGACTCTACGTGCCGGTGGGCTGCTTCGAGACGGCCGACGGCTACATCAACATCTCGTCGATGCGCGACCATCACTTCGATGCCTTGTGCGAAGTGCTCGGGCGCAAGGACATGATCACCGACCCGCGCTACGACTCCCGGCCCAAGCGGCTCGAGAACGAAGCCGAGCTGATGCGTGAACTGCGTGCCGAACTGCTCAAGAAGACCGCCGCCGAATGGGCCTCGCTGCTCACCGAAGCGGGCGTGATGAACGGCATCGTGTCCGACTACGGCGACTTCCTCGAGGCAGGGCACGTCCGCGAGGTCGGGGTGATCGACTGGACCGAGCACCCCGACGTCGGCCGGCTGCCGGTACTCAGGATCCCGGGCGTGCCCGGCACCCCGAGCGAGGACCCCGGGCGCGCCCACGCCCCGCACATCGGTGAGCACACCCGTGAGATCCTCGCCGCCCAGGGCCTCGATGCGAGTGAGATCGAGCGGCTCGCCGCAGCCGGCGCGATCAGGCTCGAAGCCTAGCCCGGCGGCGGCCCCGTCGGGTCGTCGTCGCCCGCGTGGCGCACCCCGTGCGGCTCGACATGGGTCTCGAGCAGCACGCCCGCCACGGCAAGGCCGACGGCCCGCTCGATCTCGTCGGCCGCGTCGTGGGCCCGGATGACCGACCAGTCGCCCGGCACCCGCAGGTCGACGTGCGCGAAGCGCTGCGCACCGGCCTGGCGGGTCCGCAGGTTGTCGAAGCCGATGCCACGGCCCTCGTAGGACGCCAGGACCGCCTCGATCCGGGCGATCTCGCCCGGGTCGAGCGCCCGGTCCATGAAGCCGTCGACCGAGCCACGCATCAGCTTCCAGCCCTCGCGCAGGATGTTCAGCGCCACCGCGATCGCGACGACCGGGTCGAGCCAGTGCCATCCGCTCGCCCAGGCGAGCCCGACCCCGACGATGATGCCCGCGGTGGTCCAGACGTCGGTCATGAGGTGACGGGCGTCGGCCTCCAGGGCCACGGAGCGATGCGCCCGGCCAGAGGCCATGAGGATGCGCGCCACCACCAGATTGAGCAGGCTCGCGGCGATCGCGAACAGCGAGCCGATGCCCAGGCGTTCGATCGGCTGGGGATCGAGCAGCCGCTCGACGGCGGCCCCGATGATCAGGAGCGCCGCCAGCGAGATCAGCCCCGCCTCGAACACCGCGGAGAAGTACTCGGCCTTGCCATGGCCGAAGGGATGCTCGTCGTCGGCGGGCTCGTGCGCCCAGCGCAGCATCCACAGGGCGAAGAGGGCGCCGGCGAGATTGACCGACGACTCCAGCGCATCGGAAAGGAAGCCGACCGAGCCGGTCAGGCCCCAGGCGGCCACCTTGATCGCCATCGTGCCGAGGGCGGCGGCGACCGACAGCCGGATGGCCTGGTGCGGACCGAGGATTCTCATGGCAGGAGAGGGTACCTCAGCCGGCACGGCCGCGACGTCGGGCGGGCGAGGGCGGACGACGGATCGGCGACAATCGGGGCACGGGCGCCGGTCCGTCCAGGAGCCGGCGCGCATCCACCCACCCTGCGAGGACAACCGCGATGAGCGCCGTCACCATCTACCACAACAGCCGCTGCGGCACGTCGAAGAACACCCTCATGATGATCCGCGACGCCGGCATCGAGCCGACCGTGATCGAATACATGAAGAACCCGCCTTCGGCGGCCGACCTGCGCGGGCTGGCCGAGCGCATGGACGTGCCGGTACGCGCCCTGCTGCGCGAGAAGGAGCCGATCTACGCCGAACTCGATCTCGCCGATCCGAAGTGGAGCGACGAGGAACTGCTGGCGCATATCGAGCGACACCCCGTGCTGCTCAACCGGCCGATCGTCGTCACGGCCAAGGGGGCCGCCCTGTGCCGGCCGGCGGACAAGGTGCTCGAGCTGCTGCCCGATGCCCCGGCCAGCTGAGCACGCAGTGGACCGACGGGCCTGCCTCGGCCTGCTGGCCGGCATCGCGGCGCTCGGCCTGGCGCGCGGCGCGGCCGCCCAGGCATTCGCCGAAGGCCCGGACGCCATCGCCTGGTTCGAACGGGCCAGCGAACTCGCCGGCTTCACGACCGGTGAGGGTGACGCGGCGCCGGCGGCCGTGGTCTTCTTCGATGCGCGCTGCCCGCACTGCACGAGGCTCTGGGCCGACATGCGGCGGCTCGCGGCGCCCGTCCGGATCCACTGGGTGCCGGTCGTGCTGCTGGCGCCGGCGTCGGCGCGCCAGGCCGCGGCCCTGTTGCGCGCAAGGGACCCGGTCGCGGCCATGGATGCGCACGTCCGGGCCCGGTCCGAGGGCGGCGAGGGCATCGCGGCCGACACGGAGCCGGATACGGTCCAAGCCCGCGCCCTCAGGGAGAACACGGCGATGCTGCGCGCCATGCAGGTCGGCTCCGTCCCGGCGATCCTGCATCGCGACCGGTCGGGCAGGGTCGGCCTGACGGTCGGCGCGATGCCGGCCGCGGAGCTGGGCCGCCTCGCCGGATCCGGCTAGCCCGGGATCCGTACCGGCAGCGAGGAGAATCCGTGCACGAAGGCCGAACGCACCCGTTGCGGCGGCCCGACCACTTCGATCACCGGAAAGCGCGCGAGGATCTCCTCCCAGAGGATGCGCAGCTGCAACTCGGCCAGCCGGTTGCCGACGCAACGATGGATGCCGAAGCCGAAGGCGAGATGCTGTCGCGGCCGTGGCCGGTCGATGATGAAGCGATCGGCATCCTCGATGGCGTCGCTGTCGCGATTGCCCGAGAGGTACCACATCGCCACCTTGTCCCCGGCCCGTATGGTCTTGCCGCCGAACTCGACATCGGTGGTCGCGGTGCGTCGCATGTGCGCGAGCGGCGTCTGCCAGCGGATGATCTCCGGGACCAGGCTCGACACCAGGGAGGGATTGGCGCGCAGCTTCGCCCATTCACCGGGATTCTGGTGCATCGCCAGCAGGCCGCCGGTCATCGAGTTGCGGGTCGTGTCGTTGCCGCCGACGATCAGCAGCACGAGGTTGCCCATGTACTCGAGCGGGCTCATGTCGCGGGTCGCCGGACCGTGCGCGAGCATCGACACCAGGTCGTTGCGCGGCGGCGCATTGACGCGCTCGTTCCACAAGCGGGTGAAGTACGCCAGCATCCTGCCGAGCTCGGCCATGCGCTCGGCCGGTTCGAGCGCGTCAGGATTGGCGGCCTTGTTCATGGTCGCGACGTCCGACCACCAGGTGAGCAGGCGCCGGTCCTCGAGCGGAAAGTCGAACAGGGTCGCGAGCATCAGGGTCGTGAGCTCGATCGAAACCTCGTCGACCCAGTCGAAGGTCTCGTTGCGCGGCAGGCCGTCGAGCACGCCGCGGGTGCGTTCGCGGATCAGCGCTTCCATCGTCGCCAGGTTGCCCGGCGCGACGATCGGGGATACGGCCTTGCGCTGCTCGTCGTGCTGGGGCGGGTCCATCGCGATGAACATCTGGAGCTGCTCGCCTGGCGGCGGATCGGTCAGGGTGATGCCGCCGCGCGACCAGTGGGACGAGAACACCGCATGATTGGTGTCGACCGCCATGATGTCCCGGTAACGGGTGATCGACCAGAAGTCGCCGAAGATCGGGCTGTGGCTGCGATGGACCGGGTCCTCGCGGCGCAGGCGCTCGAAATAGGCGCCGATGGTGTCGTCGACGAAGAGTTGCGGGTCGCTCGGGTCGATCGCCTCGAGCGGCACCGCCATGGCGGCCTCGCGGGCCGGGTCCTGCACTGCGGGGAACGCGGTCATCGACTCCCTCCTGCGCCTGCGTGGCAAGGCATCCGGCGCGCCCCGCGAGGCGGCACGCGTGTCATGGGGTGTTCAGTGCTGGCCCTCGGGCATCGCGACTTCCAGGCCATCCATCGCGTCGGTGATCCGGATCTGGCAGCCCAGCCGGGAGGTCGGCCGGAAGTCGTCGGCGAAGTTCAGCATGTCCTCTTCGGATTCGCTGCGAACGCCTGTCAGGCTCGACCACGGCTCGTCGATGTAGATGTGGCAGGTCGCGCAGGCGCACTGGCCGCCGCAGTCGCCATCGATCCCGGGCACCGAGTTATTCGTGGCCGCTTCCATGAGCGTGGTGCCGACAGGCACTTCGACCGTGTGGCGTTCGCCGCTGAACGTGGTGTAGGTGATCCTGGGCATGGTCTCGTCTTGTCGTTGTCGTGTTGGCGACGTACCGCTCCAGCGCCGGCCTGCCGCATAGCGAAGCATGGCAGATCGCGCACCGGATTGCGAGTCCGGCGCGGCGCGGATTCCCGCAGCTCGCGAACCGACCGCCGCGAGTTCCTATAATCGGACCGAGACCGCCATGACCGACCTGAACCAGCTGCAGCTGCCGCCATCCTTCGTCGCCCTTTTCGTGCCCCCGGGGCGCGTGCGCCCCATCGAATCGCGCGAGTACATGCTGGCGCGCTACGAGCTCTGCGAGGATCTCGCCGAGACCCTGGTCGAGCGTGCCCGCAACCTGCTGTGGGAGCTCGGCGTCGCCGAGGAGGACGTCCTCGAGCGCATCCAGTCCGGCCTCGCGGCGGAGGGCTCCGGCCTCGAACCGCGCGAGGCGGGCTGGGTCGCCTGCCGGCTCGCGGAACTCCTCGGCTGGCCCATGCCGCATCCGCTCCCCGACGCGCCCGGTCCCGCGGGCGACGACGCGACCTGAGTGCCCCACCGGGCCGGTCGGCTCGCGTATATTGGGGGCAGGTCCCGGCGCGGGCCGGGCCGAGAACGCCAGCCCAGGAGGTATGACATGTCGAGACGCGATTCGCTCGTCGAGGATTTCAGCGCGCTCCTCGCCGATGCCGAGGAACTGCTCAAGAGCGCCCGTGCGGAAACCGGCGAGAAGGCCCAGGAGCTGCGCCAGCAGGTCGAGACGAAGCTCCTGAACGCCCGCCTGCGGCTGCAGGAGATCGAGGGCGATGCCATCGATCGGGCCAGGGCGGCGCGCCAGGCCACCGACGACTACGTCCACGAGAATCCCTGGCAGTCGGTCGGCATCGTCGCGGCCGTCGCGTTCGTCGCCGGCCTGCTGCTGAGCCGCCGCTAGCATCGTCGGGACGCCCGTGGCCCGAGCCGACGGCAGCCCGTCGCTGCGCCGGATCCTGGCCCGGTTGGCGGCCACCGCCTGCGCCGTCGCGATCGCAGGCTTCACGGCCTGTGGCGGGATCGAGCCGGAAGACGGGGAGGCCAGCCTGCGCGTCGCGCTGGCGAGCGCCTCCGGCTGCGGCTACACGAACGTGCACGTCACGATCGACAGCGTCCAGGTCCACGAGTCGCCGCTGGCCACGGGCAGCTCCCTCGGCTGGCGCGTGCTCAGGCCCGACGGCCCGCGCCGGGTCGACCTGATGACGCTGGACAACGGTGCGCTGGCCGCACGCGGTTCGACGTCCCTGCCGACGGGCCGCTACCGCCAGCTGCGCCTGGTGCTGGCGCCCAATACGGCGGAGCAGCCCTTGCGCAATTCGGTGACGGCGGCCGGGCAGGGCGAGGTCGCGCTGGCGATACCGGCCGCGCAGCAGTCGGGCCTGGTATTGCGCATCGACCGGGACCTTGCCGCCGACGAGGCCCTCGAGGCGGTGCTCGACTTCGATGCCTGCAACTCCGTGGTTCCACTCGGTACGAGCGGCGGCTACCTGCTCGATCCCGTCATCCGCATCCTGCCCTGGCCGGCCGGGGAGGGGTCCTCGGTCGCCGGGCGCATCGACGACATGCCCGCCACGGGCGCCCGGGTGAGCCTGCAGCAGGCCGGACGCGTCATGCGCAGCACGGTGCCGGATGCCGAAGGCCGTTTCCTCCTCGCGCCCGCGCCGCCGGGGACGCACGACCTCGTGATCGTCGCCGAGGGCCGGGCGAACACCGTGCTCGCCCAGGTGCCGGTCAGCGACGCTGGCCGGACCACCGTCGTCGCCGATGCCGAGCCGATCGGGCTGGTGACGAGCGCCATGCGCACGGTCTCCGGGCGGATCGCGCTGCTCGGGACCGGCGCGATTCCCGCGGCGCGGGCAAGCGCGCTGCAGGCCGTGGGCATGCGCGTGAGCGAAGCCGAATCCCGCCCGGTGGATGCCCTGGACGGCAGCTACGCCATGCGCCTGCCGGTCGCTCCTCCCATGCTGGCGACCTATGATCCGAACGCCACCGGCTATTCACCGTCCCCGGATATCGGCCAGGCCGCGAAGTACGGCATCGAGGCCGCCGTGCCGGGGCGCGCCGTGCAGACCGTCGAGGTCGACATCGGCGCGTCGGATGCCGTGGCGAACTTCGACTTCGCGCCCTGATCGCGCGGCCGCACCCGCTGGGTCGCCACGGCCCCTCCCGGAAATCAGCTTCCGCCGTCTGCCGCCAGCAGGTCCTCGAGCCGCGCGCCGGCCTCCAGGACCCGCCAGTCGTCGCCCAGGCGCCCGACGAACTGGATGCCGATCGGCAGGCCCTGGTGGCCGCGACCACAGGGAAGCGACAACGCCGGCATGCCGGTCAGGTTGAAGGGCATGGTGAAGGCGGTGACGGCCGTATGCACGGGAATGTCCTTGCCGGCCACGCGTACGCGTGCAGTCCCGGAGGGCGGCGCCTCGGTGCGCATCGTCGGCATGACGATCAGGTCGACATCATCCAGGACCGATTCGAACATCGCCGCCAGCGCCGCCCGGCCCCGTTGTGCCCGGACGTACCAGGTCGCCGGCAGGAACACTCCCATCTCGAGCCGCATGCGCACATCCGGCCCCAGGGTATCGGGGCGCTCGACCAGGCGATCCCAGTGCAGTTCGGTGGCTTCGCTGCACAGGGTGACGAACTGCAGGGCGGCGCTCGCCTCGAAACCGGGCAAGTCGATCGCGACGACCTGCGCGCCGTCGTCGCGCATGCGATCGATGGCGGCGGCCACCGACTGCGCGACACCGTCCGCGAGCGGCGCGAGCACGGCCTCGCGCGGCACGCCGATGCGCAACCCGCGCAAGGGCTGGCGCACCGGCACATGCGCCGGCTGGCCCGCCATGATCGCGTAGGCGAGGGCGGCATCGGCGACGCTGGCGGCGATCGGTCCGACGTGGTCCAGGCTCATGCCCAGCGTGCTGACACCGTCGCGCGGCACGGCATCGAAGGTCGGCTTGAAGCCCACGACCCCGCAGCAGGAAGCGGGAATCCGGATCGAGCCGCCGATGTCGGTGCCGATGGCAAGGCGCACGATGCCGGCGGCCACCGCAGCCGCCGAACCCCCGCTCGAGCCGCCGGCGATGCAGCCGGCCCCGCGTGGGTTGGCGACATGGCCATGGTGCGGGTTCTCGCTGGTGATGCCGTAGGCGAGCTCGTGGAGGTTGGCCATGCCGATCGGGATCGCGCCGGCGGCCCGCAGGCGTGCCACCGCGAGGGCGTCGTCCGTGGCCGTCTCCCGCGGCTCGCCGCCGGTACCGTCGGTCCGCGGCAGCCCGGCCACCGCCATCAGGTCCTTGGCGGCGAACGGCACGCCCAGCAGCGGCATCGGGGCGCCTTCGCGCAGTTCGCGCAGCGCCCTTGCTACGGCGGCCTCCACCGCCGCCTCGTCGGCGAGGGCGATGAAGGCCTTGCCGTCCTGCCGCTCGCGCGCCCGGACG
>DAIMFM010000043.1:8353-15479 GCA_036724585.1 Burkholderiaceae bacterium
ACCCGAGCTCGGGGACCGGGCGCAGCGCATCGAAAGCCTCCAGCTCCGGCTGGTTCACGCGCAGGCGCTCCAGCCAGGTGGCACGTCGGTCCGTGTGGGGATACTGGCCGAGGCTGGCCATTGCATCGATGGCCTGCTCGAGGCGCTCGAGGATATTGCTCATGGGGTGTGGCTTGCAGCGTCGTGGACGGAGCCCAATCATCCCACGGGTATCATCGGCGACGCCGGCCCGCGCCCGCGCCGCGAGAACACCAGCCCTGCCAAGGATACCGTCGCCGTCATCGATATCGAAACCACCGGCATGTCGCCCGACACCGGCGGACGCGCCACCGAGATCGGCGTGGTGCTTCTGCGCGACGGACGGGTCGTCGATCGCTACGAGAGCCTGATGAACGCCGGCGCCTGGGTGCCCCCGTTCATCGAGGCACTGACGGGCATCAGCAACGAAATGCTGCGTGCGGCGCCGCCCGCGGCCCGCGTGATGGCGGAGGTCGCCAATTTCGTCGGGACCCATCCCCTGATCGCGCACAACGCCGCCTTCGACCGCCGCTTCTGGGACGCCGAACTCGCACGGCTCGGCCGCACGCGCCGGCAGGAGTTCGCCTGCACGCTGCTGCTGTCGCGGCGCATCCACCCGGAAGCGCCCAGCCACAGGCTGGGCAGCCTCATCGATTTCCACGGCCTGCCGGTGGCCGGGCGCCATCACCGCGCGCTCGCCGATGCCGAGATGGCCGCCAGCCTGTTCCTGCACATGAGAAGCACGCTGGCGCAGCGTTTCGGCCTGGCCGACGTTCCGCATGCCCTGCTGCGGGAGATCCAGGCGGTGCCGCGCAATCGGCTGACGGGCTGCATCGCCCTGCACACCCGGGCGGGCGCGGGCGGGACGCATGTAGCATGTGCGCCCGGGCATCCAGCCAGCAGGAGGCAAGAACACTGATGTCGGAATCGTTTCAGGTCGGTCCCGTGACTGTCGCCATCGAGGACCGCATCGCGGTCGCGACGCTGCGGCGGGGCGACCGCTTCAATGCGCTGTCCGTCGAGGCGATCGAATCGCTGCGCGAAGTCGCCTATCGACTGCGCGAGGACTTCTCGACCAGTGCCGTCGTCCTGACCGGCGATCCGGTGTTCTCGTCGGGCGCGGACCTCAACGATCCGGGCCACAAGGCCCGGCGCAGTGCGCCCCTGCTGCAGAAGCGCGAGTTGTTGCGCCTGGCGCCCACCACATGCGCCGCCTGGGAGGCGCTGGACCAGCTCACCATCGTCGCGATCGAAGGCTTCTGCATCGGCGGTGCGCTGGCGCTGGCGGTATCGTGCGACTTCCGGATCGCCGGGCGGGGCGCGCACGTCCGGCTGCCGGAGATTCCCCTGGGATGGAACCTCAACTGGAACGCCCAGCCCAGGATCCTGAACCTGGTGGGGCCGTCGCGCGCCAAGCAGCTCATCATCTTCGGCGAACGGGTGTATGCGGAGGAGGCCTGGCGCTGGGGCCTGGTCGACGAGGTCGTCGAGGACGGCGAAGCGCTCGCCTGCGCGCTGAAATGGGCCCGCAAGGCGGCGGCGCTGCCGCCGCTCGGGGTCCGCATGTCGAAACGCACCATCACCGAACAGGCAACGGCGCTGAACCGCCTGACCTGCCACATGGACAACGACCAGTACATCCTCGCGTCCATGACCGAGGATCACCAGGAAGCGATGGCGGCCTTCTTCGAGAAGCGCGCGCCGGTCTTCAAGGGACGGTGAACCGCGGCGGGACAGCCGAGCGGGTGAGTCAACCAGCGATGACCGATTCCCCGAAGACCGACTCCATCTCCCGGCGCAGGCGATAGGCCTGCGAGGCCGGGTCGACCGCGACGTCGTCCCATGACAGCGCCTCGCCCTTCGCCACCGGGCGCACCAGCCTGAGGCCGTGGGCCAGCCCCAGGGGCAGGCCGCCGATGCGCCGCGAGGTGGCGGCGGGCAGGAGCTTGCCCCAGACCGTGTAGCCGCCTTCGCCGTCGAGCAGGTCGCCGGGCCGCAGGTCGCGCTTGGCCGTGGCGACCACGTCCGCGTTCCAGCCGGTCGCCACCCCGGTGGCTTCGCCCCGCGTCGCCACGCTCGCGACCGACACGCCGACCTCGAGGCCGATCAGGTGCCAGCGCTTGTAGAGGGTGAAGTAGCGGCCGCTGGGATCGGTATGGGCGTTGTACTCCTCGAAGCAGTTGCGGATGTACTCGGTATCGCCTTCCACCGTCACCCAGACGCCCATGCGGATGTCGTAGGGAATCGCACGGCCGTCGGGCTCGAGGCTCGAGATCACCTCGACCATCCCCTTCCGTTCCAGCACGCCGCCCTCGCTGCGCGGCCGGGTCACGAACGGGATGTCCTCCACGCTGGCGGGCGGATAGAGCAGGCCGTTGCCCGGGACCGATAGGCCAGTCGCATTCGAAACAGCGGTAGATTCGATGGATGGCTTCGATCCATCAAGAAAACTGTTGAACATCTTCGGATTCAGCCCGCCACGCTCGGCCTGCTCGGGGGTCAGGCCGTAGTAGCCCCAGACCGTCTCCGGCGTGGACTCGCAGAAATGCGGCAGCCACTTGTGGCCGCGACCCGCGGCCACGACCGGGAAGCCGCAGGTCCGGGCCCAGTCCACGAGCTCGCAGATCATCGCCGGCTGGTCGCCATAGGCCAGGGAATACACCACCCCCGCTTCGGCGGCCTTGCGCGCCAGGATGGGTCCGCAGAGCGCGTCGGCCTCGACCGTCACGTTGACCACGTGCTTGCCGTGCCCGATGGCCCCCAGGATGTGGTCGACCGCCGCGATCGGGTTGCCGGTGCATTCGATGAACATGTCGATGCGCGGGTCCGCCACCAGGGCCTGCCAGTCGTCGGTGAGCCAGGTGGTGCCGTCGCGCAGCGCCTCGTCGATCGAAGACGCAGCCGCCTGGCCGCGCTTCCAGCCGACGCGATCGAGATTCGCCCGGGCGCTGTCGGGCGCCAGGTCCGCGATGCCCACGAGGTGCACGCCGGGCATGCGCGGCACCTGTGCGAGGTACATGGAGCCGAACTTGCCGGCGCCGACCAGGGCGATGCGTATCGGGCGACCTTCGGCCGCGCGCCGGAGCAGCTTGCTGTGGAGACTCATGGCGATCGATTCCTTGCGGGTCCGCCGGCCCGGCATCCACCCGTTCGAGCGCGATGAGTTGGAAACCCTGGCCGGCGCGTAAGCTTCGGCCGCACTATACCGTCATGAACCATCACCGCTCCTTGCCCGCCCAGGCGATCGGCCTGCTCGGCTGGATCATCCTGTGTTTCGTCGCCTCCGGAATCGGCGCCGTGGCATCGATCGACGCCGGGTCGTTCTACGCGCAGCTGGCGCGGCCCGCCTGGGCCCCGCCGTCGGGCGTCTTCGGCCCGGTATGGTCGGCGCTCTACCTGCTGATGGCGGTCGCCGCCTGGCTGGTGTGGCGGGAACCGGATTCACCCGGCCGCAGGCGCGCGCTGGTCCTGTTCGTCGCCCAGCTCGGTGTCAATGCGCTCTGGTCATGGCTTTTCTTCGGCTGGCGCATGGGCGCGCTCGCCGTCGTCGACGTGCTCCTGCTCCTCGTGCTCGTCGCCGCCACGCTCATCGCCTTCTGGCGCATCCGGCCGCTGGCTGGCCTGCTGCTCGTCCCGTACCTCGGATGGGTGGCCTTCGCGAGTGCGCTCACCTGGGCGGTCTGGCGTGCCAACCCCGGAGCCCTCCAGCCTTGAGGCTCTGGTCGCTGCACCCGCGCTATCTCGATGCCCAGGGGCTCGTCGCCCTGTGGCGCGAAGCGCTGCTCGCCCGGGCGGTGCTCGCCGGGCAGACGCGGGGCTACCGCCACCATCCGCAGCTCGTGCGCTTTCGGGCGCAGGCGGAACCCGCCGCGGCGATCGGCGCCTATCTCCGGGGCGTGCACGAGGAAGCCCTCGTTCGCGGCTATGCCTTCGATCGGGGCAAGCTCCCGGACGAGGCGGCGTGCCCGCCCATCCCCGTCACGACAGGGCAGCTGGACCATGAATGGCGACACCTGCGCCGGAAGCTCTCCGCGCGGAACCCGGCCTGGCTGGCGCGATGGCGGGATATCGACAGGCCCGATCCCCATCCTCACTTCCGCGCCGAGCCCGGGCCGGTGGAAGGCTGGGAACGCCCGGCCGCGCCATCCTGGCTGCATGACGACCCGTGAAAACCCATCCGGCCTGCGCTACAGGTCCAGCACCAGCCGCCCCGACCGGGCGCGCGAGCAACAGGTCATCATCCGATTGTTCGCCTCATGCTCGCCCGGATTGAGCACGACGTCGCGATGATCGATCTCGCCCTCGAGCACGCCCACCTCGCAGGTGCCGCAGAGGCCTTCCCGGCAGTCGCATTGCACGTCCACGTTGGATGCGTTCAGGACTTCGAGGACGGTCTTGTCCGGCGGAACCTGCAGGGTCAGCCCCGAGTGGCGCAGCTCGATCTCGAAGCTGCGTTCCTTCGCGGGATCGAGCTTGGGCATGTCGCTCACGAAATGCTCGACGTTGAGCGCGTGGGGTCGCCATCCCGCCCGCGCGACGCAGGCGTGCAAGGCCTCCAGCATGCGGCTCGGGCCGCAGGCGTGGATGTCGGTGTGGTCGTCGGGCTGGGCGAGGAGGGCATCCAGGTCGTTGCGACTGCCCTCGTCGCTGACGTGCAGGTGGAACCGGGCGCCGTGCAGTCCTTCCAGCTCGGCCAGGAACGCTGCGTCCCGGCGCGTCGAACAGCTGTAGTGCAACTCGTAGTCCTTGCCCAGCGCCCTGGCGCGCTGCGCCATGGCCATGATCGGCGTGATACCGATACCGCCCGCGATCAGCAGCAGTCGCCGGGCGCCTTCGTTCATGCGGAAGTGATTGCGCGGGCCGCGTACCTTCAGCGTCGCGCCGGGCGTCGCATAGCGGTGGATCCACTCGGATCCGCCCCGGCCCTGCGGCTCGCGCAGCACCGCGAACGCCCACTCGTCCGTGCGCTCAAGGTCACCGCACAGGGAGTACTGGCGCGACAACCCGGTATCGCCGCACTGTACGTCGATGTGCGAGCCTGCCGTCCAGCCCGGCAGTGCCTGGCCGGAGGGGTTCCTCACGCGCACCCGAACGATGTCCGGCGTCACGCGCTCCGCGGCCACCACCTCCAGTTGCCGGACCAGGTTGCGGGCATGCGGCGGACCGAGCACGATCTCCTGTGCGCCTTCGCGCACGCGCGGATCCCGCCGCTCGGGGTTGTGCGCCGGGTCCCATTCGACCCGCAGGTTCTGGGGACCGCGGAAGGACAGGTTGTGGACGTAACGGTACGCCTGTTCGGCCAGCCGCAAGTGCGGCAGGCGGCGCGTCAGCTCGCCGACGAAGATCTGCATCTCCATGCGGGCGATGTTCTTGCCGAGGCACTGGTGCACGCCAAAGCCGAAGGAGAGATGATCCGTCACGTTATCGCGGCGAATGTCGAAGAAGTCCGGGGCGTGGAACTTCCGGCCGTCGTGGTTGGCGGATGCCACCACCATCAGCAGGCGCGAGCCGGCCGGAATCCGCACGCCCTCGATCTCGACTTCCCGCGTCGTGCGGCGGCGCCAGGAGGCGATCGGGCCGACGTGGCGAAGGCATTCCTCCACTGCCGGCGAGATCAGCGTGGAATCGGCGCACAACTCGTCCCACACATCCCGCTGCTGCAGCAGCAGCTTGATGGCATTGGCCGAACCGAACGACGTGGTCTCGTGCGCCGCCACGATGATGGCCATCATCATGGAATGCAGGTACGAGTCCGTGACGACGTCCGGGAACTCGCGCTGCTGGCGGATGGAGTAGCGCATCCAGCCGGGGCCGTCGGGCGTCCTGCGCATCCTCTCGAGGATCCGCCCGGACAGCTGCCAGAACTGGCCGACGCTGTGGGCGACCTCGATCCGCTCCTCGTCGGTCGGGCGGCCGAACGCGTTCTTCGTGTGCGCTATGGCGAATCGGTGCATCTCCTCGCGGTCGCCATCGTCATCGATCCCGAGAAAGTGCAGGGCCACCGAGAACGGCACGTCCCATAGCATCTCCTTGACGAGATCGGCCTCGCCTCGATCGATGAAGCCATCGATCGCCTCGGTCACCAGCCGACGCACCATCGGTACCTGGCTCTCGAGCGCCTCGGGGGTGAACGGCTCCATCAGCGCGCGGCGACGCGCCATGTGGGCAGGCTCGTCCTCGTTGACCAGCGTGCGGTTCATCGCGTAGCCGTACGACTGCAGGACCTCGGCAAACTCCTTCGGCACCTGCCCGACCGGCTCCAGCACGATGGACGGACTGAAGGTGTGCGGATCGCGAAAGATCGACCTGATGGCGTCATAGCGCGTGACCACCCAGTAGCCGATCTCGGGGCTGTAGAACATGGGGGCACGCTCGCGAGCCCAGCGAAGGAACTCGGACGTATTCTCCATGTAGGCGTCCTGGAACGGATCGAAGGCTGCCGCCAGGTCCTCCACCGGACTGCGGGCAGGGTCCAGGCCGGCAAGGTGCGCCACCGGGCAAGCACCACGGCCGTGCCCCCGGGCTTCCACGTGATCACTCATCCTGCATGCCTCCAGTCGAATCATGGTCCGGGTGGACGCTCGTTCGATCCGTTTTCACGATCCGTTGTCCAAGAGTACACCGAGTGCCGGAACGGCCAGCACGCCGATCGACCCGGAAGCGAACCGCGGCGCCGGTCAGATGCCCAGGTAGGCGCGCTTGACGTCCTCGTTCTCCAGCAGCGAGCGGCCCTCGTCGCTCATCACGATGCTGCCGTTCTCGATGACGTAGCCATGGTCGGCAATGGCGAGCGCCGCCGCCGCGTTCTGCTCCACGAGAAGGATGGTGATGCCCTCCTGCTTGAGCCGACCGATGGTCCTGAAGATCTCGGCGACGATCAGCGGCGCCAGGCCCATGCTCGGCTCATCGAGCAGCAACATGCGGGGGCGGGCCATCAGCGCCCTGGCGAGCGCGAGCATCTGCTGCTGGCCGCCCGAAAGTGTCGCCGAAGGCAGCTTGCGCTTCTCCCGCAGGATGGGAAACATCTCGTACATGCGCTCCAGGTCGGCCTGCAGCGCCTTGCCCCGCGGGCGGGCGTGGGCACCGAGGAGGAGATTGTCCTCCACCG
>DAIMFM010000044.1:0-420 GCA_036724585.1 Burkholderiaceae bacterium
CCGGGCGCGCCTATGCCGGGCGCGCCGGTGCCGGGTGCACTTCCGGGCGCGTCGCCGGACGCGGCGCCCGTCCAGCCGGCCGGGCCGGACGGCGAGCGGCAGGCGCCTGGCGCGGAGGGTGCCCTGCCGCCACAATCGACGGAGCCGGAACGCTCGCTCGCCGCGACCCAGCAGGCCCGGTGCGCCAACGAGGGCTTCCTCACCCGCTTCGTCTGCGACGAACGCGTGCGGCTGGAATATTGCGAGAATCGCTGGAACAGGCATCCCGACTGCATGCTCGACAATGGCACTACCTTTTGATTCCGACCCGGCGAGCGCGCCTGCCGGCGAATTCCGCGCGGGCCCCGAGGAAGGGCGTCCGGTCCGGCGGATCCTGCTGATCGACGACCACCCGCTGGTGGCCGACGGCCTGCGGGTCCT
>DAIMFM010000044.1:432-14399 GCA_036724585.1 Burkholderiaceae bacterium
ATGCTCCTCTGGGCAGGCACCCTGGAGGACGGCCTGGACACCCTCGGCCGCGAACCCGACATCGAGCTGGTCCTGCTCGACCTGCGGCTGCCCGGCTTCGGCGGCTACAGCGCGCTCGACCGCTTTCGCGAGAAGCAGCCGGCAATGCCCGTCGTCGTGCTTTCCGGCAGTACCGACCGGGCGCTCATCCTCGGCTCGCTCGAACGCGGCGCCCGGGGCTTCATTCCCAAGACCGCCAACCGCGATGAAACCGCAAGGGCACTGCAGCGGGTCGCGGGCGGCGAGATCTATGTGCCCACCCAGGCGATGAACCATGACCCGACTCGTCCGGGCGAGCCGCGCGATCCCCATGTCGACGAGCTCGAGGAAGCCGCCGCGCTCGCCAGTGCCGCGATCGAGCGCCTGACCCAGCGCCAGCGCGAAGTCCTGCACCTCCTGGTGCACGGCCGCAGCAACCGCCTGATCGCAAAGGAGCTCGGGCTGTCGGACAACACGGTGAAGATCCACGTCAGCGCCGTGCTGCGGGCCATCGGCGCGGCGAACCGCTCCCAGGCCGTGTTCATCGTGAGCCGCGCCGGCAACTTCGCGTGAGCGGCCCATGAGCTCGCCGGATCGACTGCGGATCGCCTCGCTGAATACCCTGAACCTGCGCCTGCCGGGCAGGCCCATCTACCAGGATCCCGGCTATACCCAGGCGGAGTTCGAGGCGAAGTCCTCCTGGCTCGCCGGCATGCTCGACACCCTGGCGAGCCAGCTGGTCGGGCTGCAGGAGGTCTTCGACGAGGACGCCCTGCACGAAACCGTATCCCGTTGCACCGGCCCGCCGCCGCGCTGGGTCGCTGCGCCCGAACCCCGCGTGACACCCGACCTCCCCCGCGTCGCCCTGCTCTCCTGGCTCGACGCCCTCGGCGAGGTCGAGACGGTCGAGCGGATCCCCGACGGCTTCGCCGTCCGCCTTCCGGCCGCCCCGGAGATCGGCATGCCCGAGATGCGCCATGAGCGCTTCTCGCGTCCGGTGCTCGGGGTCACCGTCGACCTCGCCACCGGCAGCCGACGCCGTCCGGTGCCGGCCCGCGTCTACGTGGTCCACCTGAAGTCGCGCCGACCCAACCAGGCTGCGCTCCCGGGCGGTCCTGCCGAGGACATGGAGGACCCGGTGATCGAGGCCCGCGCCCACATGCGCTCGCTGCTCATGCGCGCCGCCGAGGCCGGCGGCGTGCGGGCCCTCGTGCTGCGCGACCTGTACCGCGAGCGCATGCCGGTCATCGTGATGGGCGATTTCAACGACCATGCCAAGGCGGCCACGACCAACCTCGTCGCCGGGCGGATGGCGCCCCGCAACCCGGCGCGCCGCGACATCCAGCTCTACCACGCGGCCGCCCTGCAGGCGCCGAACACACTGGCCCGCCGCATCGGCTACACCAAGTTCCACCTCGGCGAGCCCGACAGCATCGACCACATCCTGCTGTCCGAGGAGTTCCTGCGCGAAGGCCGCCACCCGATCGCCGAAGTCGAGCGCGTCGACTATTTCAACGACCACCTGAGCGAGCCGGGGCGGCTCGCCTCGGACCACGGCGCGATCCGGGCGAGCCTGCGGCTGCGCTGAGCGATCGCACCCCGCCCGGGATGGCGAACGAGGGCGCCCCCGATCGTCGCGGCGCCCTCGGCGAGGATCAGAACGCGGCGTCGTCGAGCGCCATCGTGCTCTGCGCCCCGGCCGCCACCGCTTCGGCATGGGCGGCCGCCCGCGGCAGCAGGTGCTCGGCGAAGAACTGCGCCGTGGCGATCTTCGCGCCCAGGAAGCCGCGGTCGGCGCCCGCCTGCCCTTCGAGGCGACGGGCCGCCAGCGCCGCCCGGCCCAGCTGCCAGGCCGACAGGGCGAGGCCGGCCTGGAAGAGATAGGGCACGCTGGCGCTGTAGGCGGCGTGCGGATCCGACTTGAAGCTCTCGACGATGGTGTCGATGCTCGCGGCGAGGCCATCGGCCGCCAGCGCGAGACGCGACCCGATCGACGCGAGTCGCGTGTCGCCGTCGGCGGCCAGCGCCTCGGCCGTCCCGCGCAGCTGGCCCACGAATTCGCGCGCCACCGCGCCGCCGTCACGCGCCGTCTTGCGCCCGATGAGGTCGTTCGCCTGGATCGCGGTCGTGCCTTCGTAGATGGGCAGGATGCGCGCGTCGCGATAGAACTGCGCGGCGCCGGTTTCCTCGATGAAGCCCATGCCGCCGTGGACCTGCACCCCGAGCGACGTCGCCTCGATGGACATCTCGGTCGACCAGCCCTTGATGATCGGGACGAGGAACTCGTACGCGGCGGTGTCGCGCTGTCGTTCCTCCGGGTCGGTGCCATGGTGGCTGCGGTCCGACAGCGCGGCGGCGAAATAGGCGAGCGAACGCGCGCCTTCGGTGAGGGCGCGCATCGTCATGAGCATGCGCCGCACGTCCGGATGCCGGATGATCGCGACCGGGCCACTGGAGCCCGCGACATCGCGGCTCTGCACACGGTCGCGCGCATGCGTGACGGCATGCTGGTAGGCGCGCTCCGCCAGCGCCACGCCCTGCATGCCCACCGCGAAGCGGGCGGCATTCATCATGATGAACATGTACTCGAGGCCGCGGTTCTCCTCGCCGATGAGGTGGCCGATCGCACCCGGGCCGACCTCGCCCTTGTCGTCGCCGTAGATCAGCACCGCGGTGGGGCTCGCCTTGATGCCGAGCTTGTGCTCGATCGACTGGCACCAGACGTCGTTGCGCGGTCCCGGCTCGCCCTGGGCGTCGACGACGAACTTCGGCACGATGAACAGCGAGATGCCCTTGACCCCGGGCGGCGCGCTCGGTGTGCGCGCCAGCACCAGGTGGACGATGTTCTCGGCCATGTCGTGCTCGCCGAAGGTGATGAAGATCTTCTGGCCGAAGATCCGGTAGGTGCCGTCGGCCTGGGGCTCGGCCCGCGTGCGCACCATCGCCAGGTCCGAACCCGCCTGCGGCTCGGTCAGGTTCATGGTGCCGGTCCAGCTGCCGTCGATCATCTTCGGGATGAACCGTTCGCGCTGCTCGGGGGTGCCCGCCGTCATCAGCGCCTCGATCGCGCCGTCGGTCAGCAGCGGGCACAGGGCGAAGGACAGGTTGGCCGCATTGACGATCTCGGTGCACGGCGTGGCGATGAGCTTGGGGAGGCCCTGGCCGCCGAACTCGACCGGATGCTGGATCCCCTGCCAGCCGCCCGCGCAGAACTGGCGGAACGCATCCGCGAAGCCCGCCGTGGTCGTGACCACGCCGTTCTCGAGCGTCGACGGGGAGAGGTCGCCGTCGCGGTTGAGAACGGCGATCACTTCCTCGTTCAGGCGCGCGCACTCCTCGAGTACGGCGGTGGCCGTATCGATGCCGGCGTCCTCGAATCCCGGCAGCGCGGCGACATCCGGCAGCCCCGCGACATGCTCGAGCGTGAACAGCATGTCACGCGTCGGTGCTTTGAAACCCATGGCGAACTCCGCAAGTGCAACGGCCGCGCTGCCCTTCTGGACCGCGCGGCCGCCCGGTGGATCATGGTCCCGGCGGACACCTGCGGTCCACCGGGCGCTTCGGTCAGAGCGCCGACGTCAGCTCGGGAACCGCGCTGAACAGGTCGGCGACGAGCCCGTAGTCGGCCACGCCGAAGATCGGCGCTTCCTCGTCCTTGTTGATCGCGACGATCACCTTGCTGTCCTTCATGCCCGCGAGGTGCTGGATCGCCCCGGAGATGCCGATCGCGATGTAGAGCTCGGGCGCGACGATCTTGCCGGTCTGGCCGACCTGCCAGTCGTTCGGCGCATAGCCGGCGTCGACCGCGGCCCGCGAGGCTCCCATCGCGGCCCCCAGCTTGTCGGCGAGCGGCTCGAGGATCTTCTCGAAGTTCTCGGCCGAGCCCATGCCGCGACCGCCGGACACGATGACACGGGCCGCCGTCAGCTCGGGGCGGTCGCTCTGGACGATCTCGCGCCCGACGAAGCTCGACTTGCCGGAATCGGCGACGGCCTCGACCGATTCGACCGTCCCGCTGCCGCCCTCGGCTGCGACCGCGTCGAACGCGGTGGCACGCACCGTCAGCACCTTGACCTTGTCGCCCGACTGGACGGTGGCGATGGCGTTGCCCGCATAGATCGGGCGCTGGAAGGTATCGGCGCCCTCGACCGCGACGATGTCGGAGACCTGGGCGACATCGAGCTTCGCCGCGATCCGCGGAGCGATGTTCTTGCCCCAGTTGGTGGCCGGCAGCAGGATGTGCTCGAAGCCGTCCGCGACGGCGAGCGCCTGGGCGGCGACGTTCTCGGCGAGCCCGTCGCCGAGCTGGGCGCCGTCGGCGTGCAGGACCTTGCCCACGCCGGCCGCCTTGGCCGCGGCCTGGGCGGCCGCTTCGCAATCGGCGCCCGCGACCAGCACGGTGATGTCGGATCCCAGCTTCGATGCCGCGGCGATCGTCGAGAGCGTCGCGGGATTGAGGTTGGCGTTGTCGTGTTCGGCGATGACCAGTGCAGCCATGTGGTGACTCCCGTGGATTCTCAGATGATCTTGGCTTCGTTCTTGAGCTTGTCGACCAGGGCGGCGACGTCGGCGACCTTCACGCCGGCCGCGCGCTCGGCCGGCTCGGTGACCTTGAGGGTCTTGAGCCTGGGCGCGACATCGACGCCGAGCTCGTCCGGGGTGACGACATCGAGCTGCTTCTTCTTGGCCTTCATGATGTTGGGCAGGGTCACGTAGCGAGGTTCGTTCAGCCGCAGGTCGGTGGTGACCACCGCGGGCAGGCTGATCGAGATGGTCTCCAGGCCGCCGTCGACCTCGCGGGTGACCGTGGCCTTGCCATCGGCGACCTCGACCTTGGATGCGAAGGTCGCCTGCGGCATGTCGGCGAGGGCGGCGAGCATCTGCCCGGTCTGGTTGGCATCGTCGTCGATCGCCTGCTTGCCGGCGATGACCAGTTCGGGCTGTTCCTTGTCGACCAGCGCCTTGAGGATCTTGGCCACCGCCAGCGGCTGCAGCTCGGCGTCGGTCTCGACCAGGATCGCCCGGTCGGCGCCGATCGCCATGGCGGTGCGCAGGGTTTCCTGGCAGGCCTTGACCCCGCAGGAAACGGCGATGACCTCGGTGGCGGTTCCCTTCTCCTTGAGGCGGACCGCTTCCTCGACCGCGATCTCATCGAAGGGGTTCATCGACATCTTGACATTGGCGATGTCGACTCCGCTCTGGTCGCTCTTGACGCGTACCTTGACGTTGTAGTCGACCACTCGCTTGACGGGCACCAGGATTTTCATTGACCGCTCTCTCGTAGGTGGTTGTTCGATTCGAAGGGGATTTCGCTGGGGAAACGACAATTATAGGGGCGTCCCGGCGCCCGCCCGGCCGGGTCCCTTCGGCCTTCCGGGAGAGCCACCGCCGGCCCGGGGGCCCGGCCGGCCCGGGGGCTTCTCAGCCCCAGTTGGGGCGGCGCTTGTCGATGAAGGCCTGGACCCCTTCGAGGGCGGACGCCTCCATCATGTTGCAGGCCATGGTGTTGCCGGCGAGCTGGTAGGCCCCTTCGATGCCCATTTCGCCCTGCCGGTAGAAGAGGTCCTTGCCGATCGCGATGGCCTCGCGGGGCTTGGCGCAGATGGCCGCGGCCAGCGCGCCGACCTCGGCGTCGAGCCCGTCCGCCGGGACGACCCGGTTGACGAGGCCGCGCTGGAGCGCGGTCGCGGCGTCGATGAACTCGCCCGTGACGAGCATCTCGAAGGCCTGCTTGCGCGGTACGTTGCGCGACAGGGCCACCGAGGGCGTGGAGCAGAACAGGCCGAGGTTCACCCCCGACACGGCGAATCGCGCGCTGTCCGCCGCCACCGCCAGGTCGCACATCGCGACCAGCTGGCAGCCCGCCGCCGTGGCGATGCCCTGGACCCGCGCGATCACGGGCTGCGGCAGCCGCTGGATGGTCATCATCAGCTGCGTGCAGCGGGCGAACAGGGTGCGGTAGTAGTCCAGCCCGGGTTCGGCCCGCATCTCGCGCAGGTCGTGGCCGGCGCAGAACGCCTTGCCGCTGGCGGCGATCACCACCACCCGGACCGATTCGTCGGCGCCGGCGGCGCGCAACTCGGCCTCGAGCGCGTCCATCAGGGCCTCGGACAGCGCATTGAACTGTGCCGGCCGGTTCATCGTCAGGGTCAGGACCTGGCCCTCGCGGCGCACATCGACCAGCGGCGCCTCGATCTCGTTCATTGCACTCATGTTGACTCCTTCTCGGACCGGCGGGGGCTGGGCGCCGATGGCCGTCGGCCGGTCGCGGGCGCCGACCGTCGGCCACGAGCGCCGCCCGGACCCACCCGTGGGGCAGTGGCCGCCATTCATGACACCATTGGCGGATTCCCTTGGAATGTCTCCCGAATGCTCGAAAAAATCCAGTCGGTAGCCAGCCAGGTGGGCAGGATCGTGGTCGGGAAGCAGGCGCAGATCCGCCTCGCCCTCGCCTGCATCCTGGCCCGCGGGCACCTCCTGATCGAGGACCTCCCCGGCGTCGGCAAGACCACGCTGGCGCATGCCCTGTCGGCGGGCCTGGGCCTGGGTTTCAAGCGGGTCCAGTTCACCAACGACCTGCTGCCGGCCGACGTCGTCGGCATCAGCGTCTTCGACCGCAATACCGCTGGCTTCGTGTTCCATCCCGGCCCCGTCTTCGCCCAGGTGCTGCTGGCCGACGAGATCAACCGGGCATCCCCAAAGACCCAGTCCTCCCTGCTCGAGGCCATGGAGGAGCGCCAGGTGACGGTCGACGGCGAGGCGCGCAGCCTGCCCGACCCGTTCTTCGTGATAGCGACGCAGAATCCGCAGGACCAGATCGGTACGTTTCCCCTGCCGGAGTCGCAGCTCGACCGCTTCCTGATGTGCATCGAGCTCGGCTACCCCGATCCCAAGTCCGAGCGGGCCCTGCTCGAAGGCCAGGACCGGCGCTCGATGCTCGACAGGATCGTGCCCAGCATGACGCCGGAGGACGTGCTCGCCGCCCAGCGCATGGTGGGCGAGATCCGTTGCGCGCCGCCCCTGGTCGACTATGTGCAGAACCTCCTGACGCACAGCCGTCGCTCGGCGTCGCTCGCCGAGGGCCTCAGCCCGCGCGCGGGGATCGCCCTCCTCCGGGCGGCCCGCGCCTGGGCCCTGCTCGATGGCCGCAACCATGTCCTGCCGGACGACGTCCAGGCCGTGCTGCCGGCGGTCGCCGGGCATCGGCTCAAGCCCGTCAAGGGCGGCGCGCTCACCCACCGCGGCCGCGCCGAACTCGTCTCCGAGCTGGTGAAGTCCGTGCCGGTGGGCTGAGCGGGCGCCGACGACCGAGGAGGCGGCATGGGCAGATCGACGATCGCCACCACGGCCAGCGGCCACGGCGAACAGGACGGGCGCTGGCTGCAACGGATCGAGCGCCTGGTTCCCGGCCGGCGCGGCCCGGTGGCCGGCGACTTCCGCCTCGCCCAGCGCAACATCTACATCCTGCCTTCGCGCGCCGGGGCGACCTTCATCGGCGTGGTCCTGCTGATGCTGCTCGCGTCCGTGAACTTCGGCCTTTCGCTCGGCTACGCCCTGACCTTCCTGCTCGGCTCGCTCGGCCTGGTCGGGATGATGCACACGTTCCGCAACCTCTCGGCCCTCGTCCTGCGCCCGGGCCGGGTCGAGCCCGTGTTCGCCGGGGAGTTCGCCGAATTCGGCGTCAGCGTGCGCAACCCCGGACGCCTCGAGCGGCGCGCCGTGGCCCTGGTCGCGCCGGGCAACGCCTACGCCCAGTTCGTCGACCTGCCGGCCGGCGAGCGGGCGCATGTCGCCGTGCCGGTCCGGGCCGCACGGCGGGGCTGGATGGAAGCGCCGCGGCTCCTGGTCCAGACGCGCTTCCCGCTCGGCGTGTTCCGCGCCTGGGCCTGGTGGCAGCCGGCGATGCGCGTGCTGGTCTATCCCCGTCCCGAAGAAGCGGGTATCCCCCTGCCCGTCGGCAACGGCGAGGGCGGCGGCGACGGTGGCGGGGGCCACGAGGAAGACCTCTCGAGCCTGCGCCCGTGGGCGCCGGGCGATTCGCCCCGGCGCATCGCCTGGAAGGCGCTCGCGCGCAGCGACAGCGCCGAGCTGCAGGTCAAGCAGTTCGACGGCGGCGAGGCCGGCGAACTGCTGCTCGACTTCGACGCCCTGCCGACCCGGATGGACGTCGAGGCGCGCCTGTCGCGCGCGACCCGCTGGGTGCTGGACGCCGAGCATGCCGGCCGGCGCTACGCGCTGCGGCTGGCTGGCCGGACGGTCGGCCCCGACGCCGGCCCCGTGCATCGCGCCGACTGCCTCGCCGCGCTCGCCCTGCACGGTCTCGACGGCCGCCGGGGCGATCGGTCGTGAAGGCACGGGCGACTCCCGCCGCCCACGCCGGGGCGGTTCCCGCTCGGTCGCGGGCGGTGCCGCGCCTGGGCTGGTCGCTCCAGGCCCTGGGCGGCACCCTCGGCGGCCAGTGGGAACGGACCCGGCGCGATACCCTCTTCCTGATGGGAGGTGTCTTCCTCTCGGTGATCCCGCAGTTCGCCTTCCAGCCCGCCTGGGTATCGGCCACCTTCCTGCTGCTGTTCTTCTGGCGCTTCGGGCTCGTGATGGGCGGCCGCGGCGCCCCCCGGACGGTCGTCCGGCTGCTGGCGGCGGTCGCTTGCGCCGCGGGCGTCTACGCGCAGTACCACAGCCTGATCGGGCGCGACCCCGGCATCAGCCTGCTCGTGCTGTTCCTCGGGCTGAAGCTGCTGGAGATGCAGGCGCGCCGGGATCTCTTCGTGGTCATCTTCCTGTGCTTCTTCCTGCTGCTCACCACCTTCTTCCATTCGCAGTCGATGCTCGTCGCCGCGATGGTGCTCACCGCCGTCTTCGCCCTCGTCACGGCGATGCTGACCATCCAGTTCGCCGAAAACGCGGTCGCGGTCGGGCGACGCATGCGCATGACCGCGAAGATGCTGCTGCAGGCGGCGCCGCTGGCGGTCGTCCTGTTCTTCGTGTTCCCCCGGCTATCGACCCCGATGTGGGGCGCCGAGGGCCTCGCGGGCGCGGCCCGCACGGGCCTGTCGGAAACCATGTCGCCCGGCTCGATCGCCGAACTGAGCCAGTCCGACGAGGTCGCCTTCCGGGTCCAGTTCGACACCACGCCCGCGCGGCGGGCGATGTACTGGCGCGGCCCGGTGCTCGACCATTTCGACGGCAGGGCCTGGTCGACGAGCCGCGTGCTCCCGTATCCGTCGGTACCCGCCTCGGTGGAGATCGCCGCCGGTTCCCCGCGCCACCGCTATTCGGTGACGCTCGAGCCGACGGGCCAGCGCTGGCTGTTCGCGCTCGAGGCGCCGGTCGAGATCGATCCCGCCTGGGCCGCCCGCAGCGCGGTCGACGATGCCTTCACGCTCATGGCCCGCGACGAGATCGGCCAGCGCATCCGCTACGCGATGGTCTCGAGCACCGACTACCGGCTCGGCGCCGACGAGACGGCATCGAGCCTGCGCAACTGGCTGCAGCTGCCCGCCGGAACGAGCCCCCGGACCCGGGCGCTGGCCGCCCGCTGGCGCGCCGAAGGCCTGGCTCCCGCCGCCCTGGTGGACCGGGCGCTGCGCATGTTCGCCGAACAGCCGTTTCGCTATACCTTGCGCCCGCCGCTGCTCGACCAGGACCCGGTCGACGGCTTCCTCTTCGACACGCGCGCCGGCTTCTGCGAGCACTTCGCATCCGCGTTCGTCGTCCTGATGCGGGCGCTCGACATCCCCGCGCGCGTCGTGACCGGCTACCAGGGCGGCGAGCGCAATGCCCTCGACGACTACTGGATCGTGCGCCAGTCCGATGCGCACGCCTGGACCGAGGTCTGGATCGAGGGACGCGGATGGCTGCGCGTCGATCCCACCGGCGCGGTCGCGCCCGAGCGCATCGAACGCGGCGCGCCGCGCAACCTGGGCGCGATCGCCGACGGCTTCGACGTCGGCGACGAATCCTCGTTCTGGCACCGGGTGTCGCTGCGCATCGACGGCATCACCCATGGCTGGAACCAGTGGGTGCTCTCCTATGACGACCAGCGCCAGCGCGGCCTGTTCGGCGCCCTCGGCGTCGACTTCGGCGACTGGCGCGAGCTCGCGGGCCTCTTTGCGTCGCTGTCCATGCTGGTCATCGGCGGCTGCGCCCTGCTCACGCTGCATCCGAGGCTGCCCAGGGACCCGGTCGAACGCGCCTGGTCCGAGTTCTGCGACAAGCTCGCGGCCTGCGGGATACCGCGCGAGCAGCACGAGACCGCCTGGCAGTTCCACGAGCGCTCGCGCCGGCTGCTCGACGACGAGAGCTCCGCGCAGGCGCGACGGATCGTGAAGCTGTACAACGACCTGCGCTACGGCGGGCTGGACGGCGGTGCCGATGTGCGACACTTGCGCCGGTCAGTCGCAAGATTCCGTCCGTGATGTCGAGCACCACCCGTCGCACCGCAGTTCCCCGCGTCCATCGCGCCGTCGCGCTCCTGCGCGCCGCCTTCCTTGCCGCCGGCCTGCTGGCCGGCAGCGCCGTCGCCGCATCCGACAAGGCGCTCGAACCCTTCGCGGGCCGGCCCGAGGTCGAGGCCTTCGTCGGGCGGCTCGCCAGTGAGCACGGCTTCGCCGTGGCGGAACTGCGCCAGCTGATCGCTTCGCTCGACCCCGACCCGCGCGTCCTCGAGCTGATGGATCCGCCGCCGCGGCCGGCGGCCCGGCGTTCCTGGAAGCACTATCGCCAGCGCTTCGTCAGCCGCGCCCGCATCGACGCCGGCATGCGCTTCTGGTTCGAGAACGAAGCCCCGATCGCGCGCGCCAGCGCCCGGTACGGTGTGCCCGAGGAGATCATCGTCGGGATCATCGGGGTCGAGACCGTCTATGGGCGGCATACCGGTACTTTCCCGGTGGCCGCATCGCTCGCGACGCTCGCCTTCGACTTCCCGCGCCGGGCCGATTTCTTCCGGCGCGAGCTCGAACAGTTCCTGGTGCTTGCGCGCGACACCGGGTTCGACCCGCTCGCGGTCCGTGGCTCCTATGCCGGTGCGATCGGCCTGCCCCAGTTCATGCCGAGCAGCATCCGTCACTATGCGGTCGACTTCGACGGCGATGGCCGGATCGATCTCGCGGGCTCGAAGGAGGACGCCATCGGCAGCGTCGCCAACTTCCTTGCCGAGCACGGCTGGGTCCGGGATGCGCCGACGCACGTGGGCGCGCGCCTGGCCGCGGGGGCCGAGCCGGGCCCGCTCGTCGAGGCCGGCATCGAGCCGCGCTTCGACGCCGCGCAGCTCGCGGCCCACGGGATACGCCCCGCCGCCAGCACCCCGGCCGACATGCGCTTCGCGCTGATCGACCTGCCCAACGCCGACGGTGCGCCCGACTACGCGCTCGGGCCGCGCAATTTCTATGTCCTCACGCGGTACAACCGCTCGAGCTTCTACGCGATGGCGGTGATCGAGCTCGGCCAGGCGGTGCGCGCGGCGCGCATGCGCGCCATCAGCGCCGCCGACTGATCCAGCGGCCCGGCTCAGCCCGGGAAGACGCCGCTCGAGAGATAGCGATCGCCGCGGTCGCAGACGACGAAGGCGATCGTCGCATCGCGGACTTCCCGCGCGATCCGCAGGGCGACGCAGCAGGCGCCCGCCGCCGAGACACCCCCGAAGAGGCCTTCCTCGGCGGCCAGCCGCCGTGCCATGGCCTCGGCATCGGCCTGCGACACCAGTTCGATCCGGTCGACCCGGGCATGCCGGTAGATCGCCGGGAGATAGGCGTCGGGCCACTTGCGGATGCCCGCGATCGAGGCGCCCTCCTCCGGCTGGACCCCGATGATGGTGACCCTGGGGTTGCGCTCCTTCAGGTAGCGCGACACGCCGGTGATCGTTCCCGTCGTCCCCATGGCCGACACGAAATGCGTGATCCGCCCGGCGGTGGCCTCCCAGAGCTCCGGCCCGGTGGCTTCGTAGTGAGCCATCCAGTTGTCGTCGTTGGCGAACTGGTCGAGGACGATGCCCTCCCCCCGCGCCTGCATCGCCGCCGCCAGGTCCCGGGCGCCCTCCATGCCTTCGGAGCGCGGCACCAGCACCAGCTCGGCGCCGTAGGCCGCCATCGACTGGCGACGCTCGACCGTCTGGTTGTCGGGCATGACGAGCACCATCCGGTAGCCGCGCACCGCCGCCACCATCGCCAGCGCGATCCCGGTATTGCCGGAGGTGGCTTCGATCAGGGTGTCGCCCGGCCGGATCGTGCCGCGCGCCTCGGCGCGCGCGATCATCGACAGGGCGGCGCGATCCTTCACCGAGCCGGCCGGATTGTTGCCCTCGAGCTTCGCCAGCACGACATTGCCGCTCGCGGCATGGGCCTGTGCGTCGATGCGCTGCAGGCGTACCAGCGGCGTGCGGCCGATGGCCGAATCGACACCGGGGTATTGCGGGTTCATCGAAGGATCCTCGGCGGCGCTCAATGGGGTTGGGGTTCGGCGGCAGGCAGCTTGGCGATGCCCGGCTGCTCGAGGCCGAGGATCGCCTCGCGCAGGCTCGCGATCGCCTCGAGGCGGGGATAGCTCTTGCGCCAGGCGAGCACCACGCGGCGCGTCGGCGCCGGTTCCGCGAAGGGCAGGTAGACGAGCAGCGGGTCTTCCCGCTCCAGGATCGCGGTCACCGGCAGGACGGTGACGCCGACACCGGAGGCCACCATGTGCCGGATGGTCTCGAGCGAAGAGCCCTCGAAGGTCTTCTGGATCCCGGCGCTCGCCTGGGAGTAGCGCGACAGCTCGGGGCAGACCTCGAGGACCTGGTCGCGGAAGCAGTGGCCGGTGCCCAGCAGCAGCATGGTCTGCTGCTTGAGCTCCACCGACTCGATGGCCTTGCGGTCGGACCAGGGGTGGCCGCGCGGCACTGCGACGACGAAGGGCTCGTCATAGAGGGCCTGGGTCACCAGGCCGGTGTCGGGAAAGGGCTCGGCCAGGATCGCGACATCGATCTCGCCCTGGCGCAGGAGCTCCAGCAGCTTGACGGTGAAGTTCTCCTGCAGCAGCAGCGGCATCTGCGGTGCATGCTCGATGATCGCCGGGACCAGCAGGGGCAGCAGGTAGGGTCCGATGGTGTAGATGACGCCGACCCGCAGGGGCCCGGCGAGCGGATCCTTGCCTTGCGCCGCGATCTCGCGGATCGCATGCGTCTGCTCGAGGACGAGCTGCGCCTGCTCGACGATCTGCATGCCGATCGGGGTCACCGACACCTCCGTGCCGCCGCGCTCGAACAGCTGGACGCCGAGTTCCTCCTCGAGCTTCTTGATGGCGACCGAGAGGGTCGGCTGGCTGACGAAGCAGGCCTCCGCGGCGCGGCCGAAGTGGCGCTCGCGCGCGACGGCGACGATGTACTTGAGCTCGGTGAGCGTCATGGCGGGACGATGATAGCAACAGGCGCACCCCGTCGCTCAGGCCCGCAGGTAGTCCTCCCGGCCGCCGTACCAGCGGTCGAGCAGCACGTCGACCTGCGGCCCGGCGGCGGCCCCATCGGGGCCGGCCAGCTCGCGGGCCACCTCGACCAGGTCGGCATCGCGCTCGAGGTCGGCGTAGCGCAGCAAGGGCACCCCCGACTGGCGCGCGCCGAGGATCTCGCCCGGGCCACGCAGCATCAGGTCGTGGCGGGCGATCTCGAAGCCGTCGTTGCTCATCTGCATGATCCGCAGCCGCGAGCGCGCGGTGGGCGAGAGCGGCGTCCGGTACATCAGCACGCAGGCGCTGCGCGCCGAGCCCCGCCCTACTCGGCCGCGCAGCTGGTGCAGCTGCGCCAGCCCGAAGCGCTCGGCATGCTCGATCACCATCAGGCTGGCATTGGGCACGTCCACGCCCACCTCGATCACCGTGGTGGCCACGAGCACCGCGATGTCCCCGCGGGCGAACGCCTCCATCACCGCCTGCTTCTCGGCCGACGGGAGGCGCCCGTGCACCAGGCCGACGGCCAGGGG